>CALCGO010000375.1 GCA_937901055.1 uncultured Rhodobacterales bacterium | reverse complement strand
CGACCGAGGCAATGATGGTCCAGCCAACCTGCGATTTCGTTAGTTCCAATTCTTCGCGAACGATAATCATCAGTGGTGCGATACCGAACCAAGCGAAAAATGCAGCAAAGAACGCAAACCATGACATATGGAATGTTCTGATCTGCACCATGTTGACTCTGAAGAAATTCCCCCAAAGTCGTGTAGATTTATTTTGTAGTTCCATTGTTAATCCCTCTTCGTGATTACAGCTGTGGCACTGTTTATTCCGATAGATGAGTATGCTGAAATCACCTGAGGCTTATTGATCCACATCAACTGTCCGGTTTTTTCCTTAAAAACTAACACTTTAACTACATTAGTTTTGTGTGGAATGCCTGTCGGTCAATCGCGCGGAGTAAATCTGCCAACCGTTATCTTGACATCCCCCGACCATCTGCTTGATAAATGTCAAGGCAGCCTGAAAGGCAAACAATGACAACCGCACGATTCGAATCAATACGGGAACTACCGCTTTTTGGCGAAATGACTGACGAGGCTTTCGACACTCTCACCCGCGGGGCCTTCGTTCAGAACTTTCCTCCGAACATGGTGATGATCACCGAGGGGGAGGCGGCGGACTTCCTTCATATCGTGCAATCCGGCTGCGTGGAGCTGTTCTCAACTTGGTCCAACCGCGAGACCTCGGTGACGACGTTATATGAGAACTCGACATTTATTCTTGCAGCAACGATGAAAGACCGGTTGAATCTAATGTCGGCGCGCACATTGCAAAAGTCGCGGATTATTATGATTCCGTCAGAGAACGTTCGTAGCGTTTTTGCAAACGACCCAAAATTCGCATTGGCAATTGTTGACGAGCTGTCTCGATGTTACCGCGCCACTATCCGAAATATGAAGAATTTGAAGTTGCGCACCTCAATCGAACGGCTGGCGAACTACATTTTGAAACAGCACCATCGCCAAGGCGACGCGTTGGCGTATCAGTTACCGATCGAAAAGCGTCGACTGGCGTCATATCTGGGTATGACGCCTGAAAACCTGTCGCGTGCGTTCAACAATCTCAAACCACACGGCGTGATGGTTGACGGGCAGACAATCACGATCACTGACTTGGCCACGCTGACTGCTTTTGCGAAGCCAGACATATTGATCGACTAGCGCTACTGCAGAACGCCAAGCCTGACTAGATCGTGCTCCAACCTGTCTGGGGAGGTGAACACATGCCCCTGCCAGCCCATGGCCTCTGCTGTGTCGATATTTTCCTTGCGATCATCAGCAAAGAACAATTGCGCACCGTTTAGGCCGGTTTCTACCTCAACCATTTCGTAGATGGGCCGTGAAGGCTTGGTTACGCCCATATGCCCTGAAATGAAGCGGCGATCAAATTCGGCCAACTCTGGGTAGAGGGTCTCGGCGAAGGCGAAGGTCTCGATGCCAAAATTGCTTAGGGCGAAAACAGGTGTGCGTTGTTTGCGCAAACGGCGTAAAATATCCCAGGATCGCGGGATTGTTGGCGTCGCCATCTCGGCCCAGCGATCATGCCAAAGGCGGATCATATTGGTGTATTTCGGATGGGCTGCCGCGGTGGCATAGACGGTATCCCGCCAGTTTTCACCGTGGTCGATCCGGTCATTCATCGTGTGTAAGTCAACGGATGCAAACATCGCCCGACGTTCATCGGGCGACATTAACGTGTCGTAAAGCTTTTCAGGGTGCCACGTGATTAGCACATTCCCGATGTCGAAAATTACGGCATCGGGCTTTTGTTGCGTGTGCGACAGCGCGCCTACTCCACGTAACGGAGGGTGTAATGAGCATCGACTGTTGGACTATTTGCACTGTCACCACAGCCGGTAAACGTATGCTTGGTCGTAACTTTAATGTCGCCGCCAGCCCAAACGCTTGTCCCTTCGTGAATGCTTTCGGCGCTATTAGCATGCGAGGCCAAGTGTACATCGCCCGCCACAACCATTTCGAGGTCGTATGCATCCAGTTTAGCAGCAAAATGCACGTCACCTGCGGTAATTAAAGCCAATTCGCCGCCCGGGTCGCAATTGTCGTCTTTGCCCAACGTGATACCGGCCGCACCCGAAAAGGTCTGCCTTCCCGTTGCGCTCGTAGCTATGATGGCGTCTTCGTACGTAATAGTTGGATCGAACACAAAATCACAATCTATACCGACAATAACTATATTGTTGAAAACAAGATCCGGCGGAATCACGGCGTCGCCACTATCTGTGCCGTTTCCGTTATTGTTTACGGTTGCGGCCGCGCCAAGGCTAACGCCCTGATTTCCTTGTGCCCTTCCACAATCAATAACGTTCACGGTATTTTCCTCAAGCTGTGTGGCAGCATCAAAATTTCTGATGTCGGAAATTGTGTTAACGGTCATGTTCGTAATATAGTCGGGTTGGTCGAGCCAATAGGGGTCTTTATAGCTTTCAATTGTTTGCGGAATACGATCAACTTTACCAAAGGTCATAGAGTTCTGGCGCAAAGCCGCCTCAATACCTTCGTTGGCTTCGTCGTCGCAGTGTGTCGGGTTTGGCATACAATTATCAAGGTTGAACATCGAAGCGGTTGTTCCAAGTTCAAAATAATTGTCTTGCGAGATGCCAATGCCGTTTTCACCGTGAACGCAATACTTGCCCAAGAAAGCTTGCTGTGTAGACATGTCCACAACACCGCGGGCCATTAACCCGTCTCTTTCACACTGCGAAAGGAAGCGTTCAACCGTTGCGGATGTCGAAACAGAAAAGGCATCGAACCCGATAAACCGCAGGAAAAATGTGCCTACTCTTGAGCTGTTCACGCCATCTTGGCGCGTTGTCACACGTACAGCATTCGGTGGACTGATGGAGCCAGCGGGCAGCGGAGCGAATACGTGCGTATCGCGATTCCACGTACCGGTTTGAATATCGTTATCTACCAGTACGTCGCCGTAGCGGGCGACATTCATGTTTTCTGTCGCATATTGATTTGCAGCAACGATTACCGCCGCCTCGATCTCAGAATTCCCTACCGTCCCAAGCTCAAGGCCGCCAGCATGGGCGGACACATCAGCAGTGGACTGCAAGATTTGTTTAACTTTCCACGCATTGGTAGCATCAATGGAAAGACCAGCAATCGCGAAGCACAAAATCAGCCAGCCAATGGCCCAAGCCGTGGCTATTCCGTCTTCGTTTCGAATGAAGCGTTTGGTTTGTCGCGGTAACTTTAGCATTTTAGGAGTACCTCAAATGTGATCACTCAGGTTCAAGACGCATTTTCACAAAGGCTACTAGATTATTGTCGGAGTTGCCGACGCTTATGGCTCTCCCACCAATATTTAAAATACCAAATATTCCCACATCGGCCATCGGCACGCGCAACACTACTGTCACGGTGCCGTTTTGTCCGTCGATGTGGGTGTTTTCGTCCACATTCGCATCCGGATGGGTCGCTGTTGGACGATCGCCGCCAAATGTCCCGCGACTTTCGGCAAACGCGATCAAGTCTGGAGTGTTATCGATTAAATGGATTGATGCCTGCCGTGCAGCGTCGCGCGCCACGTACCACAAGTTGGACTGCCGCAAAAACAGTAGGCTAACGTCTACTGTGATCAGAGTTATAGCCGAAAGTTGGTGACGTCCCTGATGGGCGGCATATCATGGCGATG
>CALCGO010000374.1 GCA_937901055.1 uncultured Rhodobacterales bacterium | reverse complement strand
TAGTTTATGTGCCCGGCACTTTGCGCATCCTCGACCGCTTTGGTCGCCAGCGCCACCTGATCCACAGGACAAGAGAACGTCATATCCGTGCGCCCATCCTCGGAAATGTTCTGAATGATCATATCGACGTTGACGCCAGCATCCGCCAACGGCCCAAAGATGGCCGCCGCAATTCCGGGCCTGTCAGCCACCGAGATAAGGGTCAACTTGGCTTCATCCCGTACCGAGGCGACGCCTGCTACTGCACTTTGTTCCATAATTTCCTCCTCGTCACAAACAAGCGTTCCGGGCTCGTCCGCAAAACTGCTAAGCACCTGTAGGCGCACTTTGTACCGCATTGCCAACTCGACCGACCGCGTTTGCAAAACCTTTGCACCCAGCGACGCCAGCTCCAGCATTTCTTCGTAAGCGATTTTCTTCAGCTTACGCGCTTTTTGCGTGATGCGCGGATCAGTCGTGTAAATCCCGTCCACATCCGTATAGATATCACACCGCTCTGCGTCGAACGCCGCCGCAAATGCAACTGCCGTGGTGTCTGAACCACCGCGCCCAAGCGTCGTAATCCGGTTTTCTTCACTAATGCCCTGAAAACCCGCAATCACGGCCACTTCCATGCCCTCGTCAAACTTGGCATTCAGATTATCAGACGGAATCTCCTCGATCCGCGCCGCGCCGTGGGCTGATGTAGTTTTGACCGGTACCTGCCACCCTTGCCAGCTGCGCGCCTGAATGCCCTTTTCCTGCAAGACAATCGACAAAATACCAGACGTTACTTGCTCGCCTGAAGACACAATCGCATCGTATTCACGCGCATCGTAAAATCCAGGCGCATTGGCACCGGGCCCCACTGCGGCGTCGCGCACCCAGCCAACAAGTTCGTTGGTCTTGCCCGACATCGCAGACAAAACAACAATCACTTGATAGCCGTTCTCGACCTCGCGCTGGACCTTAAGGGCCACATTGCGGATCCTGTCCACATCAGCCACGGAGGTGCCGCCAAATTTCATAACCAGCAAAGGCATTAAGGTATTCCCATCAATTTCGCGCCCGTCTTACAGCGTGGGGCACGAGGGGGCAAGGTTACTCAATCGAATGTCGCAACCAGATCAACCTCCACCGAAGCGCCAACCGCCAACCCCGTCACGCCGATGCAGGTTCTCGAAGGCAACTTACCCTCCTCGAAGTAGCTGGTGTAAATTGCATTCATTTTGTCGAAGTCCCCAAAATTCACCAGATACACCCGCGCGAACGCTACCTTGGAAAACGACGACCCTGCCTCGCGCAGCACATCAGCGAGGTTCCGCATAACCTGATGCGTCTGTTCTTCAATGCCGCTGCCAACCAACGTCGTCGGGTCATCCGGCAAGGTCGGCATCTGCCCCGTTACGAACAGATAGTCGCCCGCCTTAACCGCATGGCTGAACGGCCCCACGCGTTCCGGCCCTGCGCCAAATACCAAATGTTCGATGTCCATATTATGCTCCCTTAGATGTCTGTCGTTCTCGCCATAAAGTGAATAATCCCGACCCGATAATCAGGCCCGCACCCAACGCGACCCAGAATTCCATGGTTTCGCCAAATATCGTCAGCCCGATTGCCGCGGCGAACACCAGCTGGAAATACGCAAACGGCTGCACCGTCGATGCCTCCGCCACTTCGTAAGCCTTAATAAGAAGGTAATGCCCGCCAGCCCCCGTCACGCACAATAATCCCATGACCCACCAGTCGTTGCCGATGATTGGCTCCCAGAAAAACGGGCCAACCAGTGTAATAGCTACGGCTCCGGCCACGCCCGTCCAAAAGAAGCTCGTCTCTGCGCTGTCTTTGCGCGCCACATAACGGGTTAACAAGCCGTAAACCGCGAACATCAGCGCCGAACCCAACGGTATCAATGCCTCGGGTGCAAAAACCGCGAAACCCGGGCGCAGGATGATCAAGACGCCGATAAAACCAACCCCGATCGCCGCCCAACGGCGCGGCCCGACTTTTTCGCCTAAAATCGGTCCCGAAAGCGCGGCGATCAGCAACGGATAGCTGGTAAACACCGCATGACTTTCCACCAGCCCAAGTTTGACGAAGGCGATAACCATCACACAAATTTCGGCTGCCAGTAGCACGCCCCGCGTGATCTGCAATATCGGTTGCGAGGTCGCAGCAACCCGCCGAATTCCCCCCTTGCGCGAGGCCGAAAGCGCAACAACAAACGCCGCAAAAAACCAATAGCGGATCATCACCACCAAAATCGTATTGTATTCCGAAGCCAGATATTGCGACAGCCCATCCTGCACCGCAAACACGAACGTCGTGGCGATCATCAGCGGAATACCTAAACGGGCGTTATTCATAACAATACTCCGGCGCTCATATGACGTTTATGGCCGTGACCCTTGGGTCGCGTGACATTGAACCCTGCGTCTATCAACGCACGCCGCACATGACCAGCGGCGGTGTACGTGGCGAAAGTTCCGTTTGGCGCCGTATGCGCCCCTACCGCCTGCAACAGGTCCGGCGACCACAATTCAGGGTTCTTCGCCGGACTAAACCCGTCAAGAAACCACGCATCTGCCTCGTCGGCCCACTTGGGCAATGTCGCCCGCGCATCGCCGATTATGACATTCAATTCCAACGTATCCGTCCGCTTTTGCATCCCGCCTGCCAACAGGCGTTCGGCATATTCCGCCAACTCTGGCCAAACCGCCAAGGCCTTGGTCATTTCGCCCAAATCCATGGGATAGGCCTCGAAACTCGTGAACCGCAACGGCGAGGTCATTCCAGCCGCCTCCCAAGACTGCCACGCCGCCAGCAAATTCAAGCCCGACCCGAACCCCAGCTCCGCAATGTGAAACCCGTCAACGAACCGCTCCGGCAGGCCGTTTCCGCCCAAAAACACATGCCGCGCCTCGGCCAATCCATCATTCGCGGAGAAATACGGGTCGTCAAAACGCACGGAAACCGGCGCGCCATCCCGCCATTCCAAATCTGCCTTTTGCGCTTTGCTCAAATTCATGCTTTACCCCGTTCTGAATCGGACAATGGGCAAAAGGCGCGGGCATGGCAACGGGATTTGACAAAGACGTAGTGGTAATCGGCGCTGGCATCTTCGGCCTGTCCGTCGCGTGGGCCTGCGTTAACCGTGGCCTGTCCGTCACCATCGTCGAAAAAGACACAATCGCCGCAGGCGCCAGCGGCGGCGTTGTCGGCGCCCTGTCGCCAAACGTACCGGAAAATTGGAGCCCCAAGAAACAGTTCCAATTAGACGCTTTACTAACCGCCGAGGTGCATTGGGCAGAGGTCGACAAAGCCTCCGGCCTCCGATCCGGCTATGGCCGCCTTGGTCGCATAATCCCGATCACCAACGCACGCGGGTTGGAACACGCCCAAATCCGAACCGAAGACGCCAAATCCCTGTGGGACAGCGAAGCATACTGGCACGTCGAAGACGCCGCCAAGTTCGACGGTTGGATCGCCGCCGGCGCGGCCCCTTTCGGTGTCATCCATGAAAACCTGTCAGCCCGTATCAACCCTCGGCTCGCCTGTTTATCCCTCGCCGAAGCCCTGCGATCCAAAGGCTGCGAGATACTTGAAGGCTGGCAGATGACCGAGGTTGAAGACAACCAAGTCAGCGGCCCCAGCGGCAAAA
>CALCGO010000373.1 GCA_937901055.1 uncultured Rhodobacterales bacterium | reverse complement strand
AACCTCTAACATATCAACAGGGCTGTTTTCGTCTTGGGCGAACTCCATCAGAAACCCGTCAGGCTCGCGGCGGATGATGTCGTAGCGGGCCAAGGTTTTGGTCGGGAAGTCTTTGAGGTTCTTTGTCATCAGAAAATCTGCGTTGCCAGCGATTGCAGCAGCGAGAACATGACGGTCGTTACGATCTGGTAACGACAGCCCCTCGATCACATCATGGTCGGTTTGAACCATCGCATCAGGCCAACTTGCCTTTAGCAATGCGATTTCAACACCAGCTATACCGCCGACCTCGAAATCAGCGCGGCCAGCGGCATGACGCCATTCTTCTAGGATTTTGTCGGACCATAGCGGAGTGAAACCGCCTAGCGCGGCGGTCTCCATCAGCATTTCGCGCATCACAGTTGGAAAAATGATGCAGGCGTCCATCAGAACGCGCATTAATCTAGCCTTAAGAATAGGGCTTTAAGGTAAGACGTTTCCGCCAAATATGGATGCGTCGGATGATCGGGACCAGCGTGACCAGTTGATACGATCTGCGCGCGCCGTCCCGCCTTGCCGATACCGCGCAAGCTGATCTCGCGGAAGCGGGACAGGTCAGCGGAGTGGGAGCAAGAACAAAGCACAAGGTATCCGCCCGGCTCAACCAGGTTTGCACCGAGGCGCGCTACGCGTTCATATGCACGAAGGCCAGCCTCAAGCGCTTGCTTGGATGGTGCGAAGGCTGGTGGGTCGCAAACGACAACGCCGAACTTGCGTTTCTCGTTACCCATAGCGATCATCGTGTCAAACGCGTCGCCTTTTAAGGTTTCGAATTTATCGACAACGTCAGTTGCTTCAGCGCCTTTTTCGGCCAAAGCCAACGCTGGCGCAGAACCATCCACAGCCAACGCACTGGTTGCGCCCGCGGCCAAAGCTGCCAGAGAGAACCCGCCAACATGGCTGAACACATCCAGAATGGTTTTACCTTCAGCGAGGTTCGCAGCAAACGCATGGTTGGGACGCTGGTCATAAAACAGACCCGTTTTCTGCCCGCCCATAAGATCCGCCATATAAGTAGCACCGTTCATCGGCACAGGGATCAGATCGTTGATTTCGCCACGAAGAACGATAGTTTCCTCGTTAAGGCCTTCCAACGTCCGTGCACGGCCATTGGCGTTTTTCAGAACATTGACGACACCGGTCACATCGCAAAGTGCTGTGACGATATCGTCAAGGCGTTCGTCCGCCCAAGCCGCGTTTGGCTGGATCACGGCGGTATCGCCGAAACGGTCGATGATAACGCCGGGCATGCCATCTGCTTCGGCGTGGATTAGACGATAGAACGGCGCATCGAACAAAGTGTCGCGCAGCTCGAACGCGCGGCGTATACGATTCGTAAACCATTCGATGTTAACGTCAGCCTCAAGGTCCGTATCCAATACACGGGCGATGATTTTGGAGTTGGCGTTGAAAGCGGCGCGCGCGATTGGTTTGCGCTCTTTATCCTGAATTTCAACGATACTACCTGCCGGGATCGCTTTGGTGCGACGATCCAGAACCAGTTGATCGGAAAAGACCCAAGGCGCGCCGAAGCGAAGACGCTGGGCGTTGGTTTTGGGAAGAAGGCGAATTACGGGGCGTGTTTGAATATCTGTCATGTGGTCCCTCTAACCTGTGTTGCGAACAAAAAAAAGGGCTGTCGTGAAGACAGCCCAAGTCTTGGGAGAAAACTTTGGTATATTAGGCGTGTGCCGGACGCGATAACGCATCAACTGCACGGTGCACGAGTTTTGCCACATAGGATGTGACAGCTTTGGACCCGTCGCGCATCGCTTCTGCGCGCAATGTGCGTGCTTTGGCTTCAAAGGCGCGGATGTCGGCTGGGGTCGGATGGTAAATTTCGTTTGTCATCTCATATGTTCCTTTACAATACAAAGGTCAGCGTTGCTGCCTTAACCTGCACATAACATAGGAGTCCGAAACGGGTTGCACATCAGACAATGAAAGATTGCCGATATGCACCGTTTGCATGGCTGTTAAAGGTATTCCGGCAAGCTGCCGTCACGCGCGGCAGTAGATAGCCAGTCGAACATAAACGCGCCGACGGAACGGAAACAGACGAGTTCGAATGTTTCGTCGTCCGTCATCCAGAATGCTGCGGCCAATTGCCCGATCCGTGAACGGCGTAGATCACCGACACCGAATACTTCGGGTGACAGATCAACCGGCGCCCCTTTGGCGAGGACTTCGCGGGCGCCCTGCCCCTTGATCAAGAACACCGCGCGGGCGTCGGAAACGTTGACGGCCATATGATGCTCACCAGCCATTGCCGCGGTGATTTCGGCAGTAACTGCATCTGCCTTGTCGTAATCTACCAGCAGTAAAAGCTCGTCCGGTGACATCCACGCCACGCCCCCCTTAGGGCCGTGGTTGACCTTTCGCTGCGCTGGAATGTCCAAGCCCACGGCCGCGGAAACGGCAGATTTAAGCTGAACCAAGGAAAGATCACCGCGCAGTGTGATCATACCGCGCAGGCCTGCTTCGGTGATTTCGACGGCCCCGTTGAAAGAGGCACCGTTCAGGATGGAAATTGCGTTAGACATTTTGGCGCTCTCCTTCTTTATCGT
>CALCGO010000372.1 GCA_937901055.1 uncultured Rhodobacterales bacterium | reverse complement strand
TCGCTTAACCATCCTAGACGGAAAAACCCGCGGATTGAAAATGCTCTGCGCTAATCCGGACATAATGGTCGATGTAGGCGAACATCGCATCTACTGCGCCGGCGCCATCGCCCAAGCTTACACCGAGGCCGGCGGAACCAGCCTATACTTTGGCAAACCGCATTCTCCGATTTACCAACTTGCCTACACGCGCCTTGCCGCGATATCCCCACGCCGCATCGACCAAGATCGTATCTTGTGCATCGGCGATGGAATAAACACAGACGTTCGTGGCGGTGTTGCCGAAGACCTCGACACCTTGTTCATCACAGGCGGTCTAGCGGCGACAGAAATCAGCGTAAACAACGGCAAACCTGATACTGACGAGCTAAACGAATTCATCAAAACCAACAAATTAACGCCAACCTTCGCTATCGACCACCTTCGCTGATGGCGTAATTATATTTCAAAATTTAGAAACTTCGCGAATATATCTTGCGTGATGGATTTCTTGGGTCTATATATGGTGCAACGCAACAATGCGAATCCGTATCATGACCACAGGCCCCGACATGCTAGACGCACCACAGCACAATTTGCCCATCGGCACCATTTGTATCGAAGACCTCGAAATCGGTATGGAACGGTCCTTGGCTAAAACAATTGGCGATCGAGAAATCGAGATGTTCGCCGAACTTTCCACCGATCATAACCCCGTTCACCTTGATGACGATTACGCCCGCGACACTATTTTTCAAGGCCGCATCGCCCATGGAATGCTAACCGCTGGCCTGATTTCTGCTGTCATCGGCGAACAGCTTCCGGGTCACGGCACAGTATACCTAAAACAAAACATGACCTTCATGGCACCAGTTCGCCCCGGTGATCGCGTCGAAGCCACGGTAAAAGTTTTGGAAATCGACTACGCCAAACGTCGGGTTACCCTTGATTGCAAATGCCGTGTAGGCGATACCGTTGTTCTGAAAGGCGACGCGCTGGTTCTGGCGCCAAGCCGCAAGTTCGACTAGGGACGCAGGCTTGGCCTGCTGGGCAAGCATGAAAACTTTCAAGACATACACCGACATCGCAGATGACTGCCAAGGCGCAGTCGTTGCCATGGGCAATTTCGACGGCGTGCACCTTGGCCACCAATCGGTCATCGCACTGGCCCGCGCGATCGCTGCAACAAACAATGCACCGCTAGGCGTAATCACGTTCGAACCGCACCCGCGCCAGCTATTCGCACCGGACGCACCTGCTTTCCGCCTAATGAACGAAGAAACCCGCGCCCACCGTATCAATAAACTCGGCGTAGACGCACTGTTCGAACTGCCGTTCAACACAGCACTTTCCCAACTAACCGCCGAGGCATTCGCTCGCGACGTCCTCGTAAACGGCCTGAAAATCAAACACGTCATTATCGGCGCAGATTTCCGGTTCGGCAAAGGCCGACAAGGCGATGCAGATATGTTGTGCGAATTCGGCAACCAAATGGGATTCGGCGTAACTGTCGCCCCGCTGATTTCCGATGACAAAGGCGATTATTCCTCCTCCGCCATCCGCGAGGCCCTGTCCACCGGTCACCCCGAAGACGCCGCCCGCATCCTCGGCCACTGGCACCGCATTGACGGAGTCGTCGAAAAAGGCGACCAACGCGGCCGCGAACTAGGCTTTCCTACCGCCAATATATCGCTGGACGATTTGCACCTACCAAAATTCGGTGTCTATGCAGTCTTCTTCGACATCCTCAACGGCCCGCATCAAGGCGTGTATCGTGGCGCCGCATCGCTAGGCATCCGCCCGACATTTGGCATCAACAAACCAAACCTCGAGACTTTCCTGTTCGACTTTTCCGGTGACATTTACGGCGCGTCGGTATCTG
>CALCGO010000371.1 GCA_937901055.1 uncultured Rhodobacterales bacterium | reverse complement strand
GACCCCACCAACGAGTCGCGCAACACCTAAATTACAGTTTATCGAATTTAATTTGAGAAAAAGAAGATCGTGCCAATAAACACCAACAAACGTTGAATTTTCCATGATATATATCAACGAAACACATCGGATTATGCCGTAATTAGTCGGTCAGTAACGCAATCTTATAAAGGACGACATCATGTCAAACCGCATAATAACCTTAACAGCCGCGATATTCCTCGCGACTCCTACATTTGCTCAAGACATCACCTCTTGGGTCGTGAATGATTCTTTCGAAAACGTAACCTTCTCTGTTGAAAGTGCGATTCTCGACAAAGGACTGACCATCGACTCAGTCAGCCATGTCGGCGAGATGCTGGAACGCACTCGTGTAGATATAGGTTCAGAAATCACTCTATATTCCGAAGGTATAGTTTACAGCTTCTGTTCTGCGTCGGTATCCCGCAATGTGATGGAGGCAGATATCATGAACATTGCGTTTTGCCCTTATGGTATCTTCGTATTTTCCACACCGGAAAACCCTGACGAGACAACCGTTGGCCATCGGATCATGCCCGGAGACAGCATGACACCCGTCAACGACATGTTAGACGCCATCATTCTGGATGCCGTCAGCGAATAAGCAGGTGGTTGCTGTTTGCAAATAGCTGAAGGGGCCAAGATGACGGACAAGCTGGATTTGAAGAAGATGCATAAGGATATCTATGCGCCTTCAGCCAAGAAAGTTAATTGGCTGGACCTTGGACCAATGCAATACCTGATGATAGATGGAGGGGGAGTACCCGAGTCCAACGCTTATCAACAGGCGGTGCAGGCGCTTTTTGCCGTGTCCTATACGCTAAAGTTCCACATCAAGAAGGGATCGCGGGGGTTGGACTACGCTGTAATGCCTCTCGAGGGGCTTTGGTGGGCGGATGATATGGCGCACTTCACCACCAATCTCGACAAGACCAAATGGAAGTGGACCATGATGATCCGCCAGCCGGACTTCGTTTCGGAAGCAGACGTAGCGACAGCCCTGAAACTTTGCGCCCTAAAAAAAGATCCACCCGACCTTGAAGGACTCCGGCTGGAAAGCGTCACCGAAGGGCAAGTTTGCCAGATACTACACGTTGGGCCTTTTTCTGAAGAGGGGCCAACAATCGAAAAATTGCATGGCGAGATCGAGACTGAAGGCAAAACCTTATGTGGCAAACACCACGAAGTTTATCTCTCCGATATACGTCGTGCGGCGCCCGACAAATGGCGTACGATTTTGCGGCAACCAGCTTGTTAGTCGCTATCCCCCTCCGCTAGCGGTGTGAGGAGGGGGATGCAATTTTAGTGAACGGTTTCCGTCTCGGTGACATCCACCGCCTGCCCGATCACTAGACCTTCGCTGTCCGCCGAGATCGGCACTTTCGAACCATCAAACACCTCGCCACCCAGAAGCATTTCTGCCAGTGGGTTTTGCAGATAGGTCTGGATCACCCGTTTCAGCGGCCTTGCGCCATATACCGGATCATATCCGGTGTCGGCCAACCACTTACGGGCCGATTCATCCAGTTCAAGCGCGATTTTCCGCGGGGCCAGACGTTTGGCGAGAATATCCAACTGGATATCAACGATCCCGTCCATATTCTCGCGGCTCAGGCGATCAAACACAACGATCTCGTCGAGCCGGTTCAGGAACTCGGGGCGGAAGTGACCGCGTACCGCCTCCATCACCACCCCTTTCGCTTCATCCTTATCCAGTGACGCGTCGTTAAGCGCCTGCGAACCGAGGTTCGACGTCAGAATAATCAGCGTATTCTTGAAATCGACAAGACGCCCCTGCCCATCTGTCAGACGGCCATCATCCAGAACCTGTAACAGCACGTTAAACACATCCTGATGCGCCTTCTCGACTTCATCAAAAAGGATTACCTGATATGGCCTGCGCCGCACAGCTTCAGTCAACACGCCGCCTTCGTCATACCCGACATACCCCGGAGGGGCGCCGATAAGACGCGAAACCGAGTGTTTCTCCATGAACTCCGACATATCCACACGCGTCATGGCAGTGTCATCGTCGAATAGATATTCAGCTAAGGCTTTGGTCAGTTCGGTTTTACCCACGCCGGTTGGGCCGAGGAACAGGAAGCTGCCCACGGGACGGTTCGGGTCGTTCAACCCTGCCCGCGCGCGGCGAACTGCGTCTGACACGGCCTTCACTGCAAGGTTTT
>CALCGO010000370.1 GCA_937901055.1 uncultured Rhodobacterales bacterium | reverse complement strand
TTCTAGTCCGAATTTGGCACACGCTGTTGCAGTTGCAACGCCATGCTGACCCGCGCCTGTTTCCGCGATAATCCGCGTTTTCCCCATGCGCCGTGCCAGCAAAATCTGGCCAAGAACGTTGTTGATCTTATGCGCGCCCGTATGGTTCAGCTCGTCGCGCTTCAGGTAGATTTTCGCGCCGCCCAAATGCTTGGTCAAACCTTCAGCATAATACAGCGGGCTTGGACGCCCGACATAGTTTTTCCAAAGGTCATCCATTTCGGCCCAAAAGGAATCGTCGGTCTTTGCCTTTTCGTACTCGGCCTCGAGATCAAGGATCAGCGGCATCAGAGTTTCAGCAACAAAGCGTCCGCCATAATTGCCGAAACGTCCCTGTTCGTCAGGGCCAGTTTTGTAAGAATTTACCGAATCCGAGGCCATTATACCGCTCCTTTAGCGGCCTTCACGAAGGCCGCGATCTTGTCCAAATCCTTTACCCCCGGTGCGCTTTCCACGCCCGAAGAAACATCCACCATTGTAGCACCAGTCAGGCGCATGGCCTCAGCTACATTTTCCGGCGTTAACCCGCCAGCCAGCATCCACGGGGTTGGCCATTCCAAATCCGCGATAAGACGCCAATCAAAAGTCAACCCGTTGCCACCCGGCAGCGGGCCACCTTTAGGCGGTTTGGCATCGACAAGCAACTGATCTGCAACCTTAGAATATTCAACAAGCTGCGGCAGATCACTAGCATTTGCCACACCAACCGCCTTCATCACGGGCAGGTCGAAACGCTCCCTAATATGTGCCACCCGCTTGGGCGTTTCGGATCCGTGTAGCTGCAACATGTCGATCGAAACTTCGCCTAACATTTCCGCAAGCGCTTCATCATCAGCATTAACGGTCAGGGCAACTTTAATAACACCGTCGGGAACCGTGGCGGCCAATTCTGCGGCCTGTCGGTGGGCCAAATGACGTGGGGATTTTGGGAAAAACACAAACCCGAGGTAGGAAGCACCGGCGTCAACCGCCGCCGTCACACTCTCCGGCGTCTTTAGCCCGCAAATTTTCACCTGCATCAGTTTAGCAACGCGAGGACATCATCCTCTTCCGTGCCCGCTTGCTTCTTTAACGCATCGACTTCGCGCGCCAAAACATCAACCTCGCGCTTACGAACAGCTGCATCGCGGCGCTGTTTGTATTCGCGGAAATACTCCAACACATACCCGACCAATAGACCCGCCAACATCGACAGCATAATCACGACAAACATTGGCAACTGGATTGACACAGGGAACAGGCTGGAAAGTTGTTCCGGCAAAACGGCTAATGTTACCATTTCACGATTGGCCAGCGCCAGCATTACCAGCACCAGCATCAACACAGCGTAAAAGCTGTAGCGAAGATATCGCATTAGAATTCCTTCAGGCGTTATCTGCCGTTTAGACGATCACGCAGACGTTTACCGGTTTTAAAGAACGGAACAAACTTCTCATCCACCGAAACCGATTCACCGGTACGTGGATTACGCCCCATACGCGCGTCGCGTTTCTTTACCGAAAATGCGCCAAAGCCGCGAAGCTCCACACGATTGCCAGATGCCATCGCTTCGATGATCTCGTCAAATATTGTGCCAACGATCCGTTCTACATCACGTTGATACAGATGCGGATTTTCATCAGCTATTTTTTGGACAAGCTCAGATTTTATCATTTTAGTTATCCCTCTCCCGAAGTATTTCGCCCCACCAACGGAAACATTCAAGCACACCGAATACGTTTACCGATTATGGCTATCATTCTGGCAGGGTTTATCTTTTTTGGAAAGTGAGCCAAAGCAGTTTGCGACCAGATATCGCGCTTAACGGCGGAATTATGCCCAACTATCAAGGATAACCACCAAATTCATAACCCCAAAAGTTGAATCCTTCCAAGGCACGTTGCTGATTGCGCGTTTGTGATTCGGCTAGTACTTGCCCCCAAAACGCAAAGGAGCGGCGCCATTTCTGACACCGCTCCATTTATTTTTGACTGGTTAGCGAAAGACGATTACTCGTCGCCGCCTTTCAGTGCTGCACCAAGAATGTCGCCCAAGGACGCACCGGAATCGGAGGAACCGTACTGTTCAACGGCTTCCTTCTCTTCTGCAATCTCGCGCGCTTTGATCGAAAGGCCAAGACGACGGTTTGCACGGTCAATGTTGGTCACACGCGCGTCGATGTTGTCACCAACCGAGAAACTCTCAGGGCGCTGTTCGGCACGGTCACGCGATAGATCGGAGCGACGGATGAAGGCTTTCATGCCATCATGTTCAACTTCGATGCCACCATCTTCGATAGATGTAACCGTAACAGTAACAACTGCGCCACGCTTGATGCCGTCAGTCGCGCCAACGAACGGATCACCGTCCAGTGCCTTGATCGAAAGCGAGATGCGCTCTTTGTCGATGTCAACGTCAGTAACAACGGCTTTAACCACGTCACCTTTGTTGTAATCCTGAATAGCTTCGTCGCCAGTACGATCCCAATCGAGATCGGACAAGTGAACCATGCCGTCGATGTCTCCGTCGAGACCAACAAACAGACCGAATTCGGTGATGTTTTTGATTTCGCCTTCGACTTCAGTACCGGCAGGGAACTTGGCTGCAAAGTTATCCCAAGGGTTGCCCTGAGTTTGTTTCAGGCCAAGGGATACACGACGGCGCGAGCTGTCGATTTCCAGAACCATGACTTCAACTTCTTGCGAAGTGGAAACAATTTTGCCCGGGTGGATGTTTTTCTTAGTCCAAGACATTTCGGAAACGTGAACCAAGCCTTCAACGCCAGCTTCAAGTTCAACAAACGCACCGTAATCGGTGATGTTCGTAACGCGGCCCATGTGAACGGATTCAAGTGGGTAACGTGCTTCGACATCGCCCCAAGGATCGTCCTGTAGCTGTTTCATGCCAAGGCTGATACGCTGAGTATCTTTGTTGATTTTGACAACCTGAACTTTAACAGTTCCGCCAATTTCAAGGATCTCGGACGGGTGGTTAACACGGCGCCAAGCCATGTCAGTGACGTGCAATAGACCGTCAACACCGCCAAGATCAACGAATGCGCCGTAATCAGTGATGTTTTTAACAACACCCTCAGCAACGTCACCTTCAGCCAATTTAGCGATAATCTCGGAACGCTGCTCGGCACGCGACTCTTCAAGGATAGCACGACGGGAAACAACGATGTTGCCACGACGACGGTCCATTTTCAAAATCTGGAACGGCTGTGCGATATGCATCAAAGCAGTCGCATCACGAACAGGGCGAACGTCAACCTGCGAACCTGGCAAGAACGCAACAGCGCCGCCAAGATCAACAGTAAAGCCGCCTTTAACACGACCGAAGATAGCACCTTCGACTTGCTCTTCAGCTTCGGCGGCTTTTTCAAGACGATCCCAAGCTTCTTCACGACGGGCTTTTTCACGGCTAAGAATAGCCTCGCCACGTGCGTTTTCTACGCGGTCAAGGAATACCTCTACAGTATCGCCAACGGCGACTTCTGCGGGCTGACCTGGCATAGCGAATTCTTTAAGTTCGATACGGCCTTCCATTTTGTAACCGATATCGATGATGGCCTGACCTGCTTCAATAGCAATTACAGTACCTTTAACAACGGAACCCTCATCGGGGGTTTCCAGCTCGAAGCTCTCGTTCAAAAGGGCTTCAAAATCTTCCATGGATACGGAAGCTGACATATGATGTCTCCTAACAGTGTTTTTTACGGGCCGAGTGGTTGGTTCCACCGGTCTTTCGGTTAATGGGTCTGAGGCTTTGAGTGCTAAACGAACCCATAGGTCGGAAATTTCCCGCCCTAATCGAATCGTTTGTATATTAG
>CALCGO010000369.1 GCA_937901055.1 uncultured Rhodobacterales bacterium | reverse complement strand
ACCTGACGGTAGCTGCGCCGATCCCGCCGGACGCGCCAGTGACCAGGACAGGGCGGTCTTTCAATCCAGTTTTCATGTTGAGCAGTCCTTTGCTTCACGAGCCAGCCGCGGCTCTGTTTGTGTACCAACGATTGGGCGACTTGGTTTCAAATAAATCTAATATGTTCGTTTTATAAACGAACATATAATGACTAGTGTGTCAAGACGATCTGGTAGAGGTGACCTACTTGGAGAATAGCCGCAGTTTTTTAGCGCCACGGGCCAATCGTAACGTCAATGAAGCACAGGTACTTGCGGCGTTCATGTTCAACGCCCCAATGAGCCGGGCCAATATCGTCAGGCAACTCGGCGTTACAAGTTCAGCGGCGTCTTCCCAGGCTCGCCTTGCTGGTCGAGATTGGGACGCTGCCCTAAGCGCTCCAACCACCGTCGCTTTCGTGAGAACCTCAAAATCCTGACATCCACCGATGCCTACTTTGATAGGCACCTCACCATTCTCGCCCAAACAATGCAGATCCGTGGGGCAATTCAGCACCAGCGCTGCTAATTTGGTCACGGACAATCAGCATAGCATCCAAATCGATAGAATAGCCCTCTATTGCGTCGCCAAATAAATCCGCGCTGTTCATTTGATGGCTGACACGACGCCAAGCGCATGAACCTCACTCATTCTATCGCACAATGAAATGATCCAAAGCTTGTGCCGAAGCAGTGAACTCCAGGATTGGATTGACATCGCAAAATAAATTTGTTTGAATAGTAAACAAACAATATAGAATTTCCTGCCGGTGACTTTAATGAGCCAGGGTGACGACAAATCGAGAGACTCAATTTGGGTGGCTGCAATCATCTTTATTGCAGTCAATCAGATCCAAAGAAATCTGACCCGCACATTGGCAAGACATCGTGCCTCATTCTTGGTGGAAACGAATTCGCATTCTCAATTGCCGATGGCTCCGCTGAGTTCATGCCCACCATTAACTTGGAACGAGGAAAGATGGACCCAGTGCATGAAGTCAGCTCTCAAACAATACTTTTTACAAAACAAGGAAAAGTGAAAATGGACGTAACACTCAACAGTGCGAATTTGAAAACTGTTCCTCAAGGCGTCAAAGTACCGACTTATGATCGCTCCGAGCTTAGCCCGGGATTTTTACATTTTGGTGTAGGAAACTTTTCGCGTGCACACATGGCCCATTATCTTGAAGAGCTGCACGAACGCGGAGAGGGCATGGACTGGGGTGTTATTGGCGCTAGCTTGAGAAACAGCAGCTCAAGGACGCGAGATGTACTCAAGAAGCAGAACTGCCTATACACGGTTGTTGAGCGCGACTCCAACATATGTACTGCCCGGGTTATGGGATCATTGCTCGGTTTTGTTCAGATCGATCATGCTGCGGTGCTGGAAAAACTCATTGATCCTCGTATCCGCATTGTTTCGCTGTGTATTACTGAAGGCGGATATTTTATTGATGCAGAGACCGGCGGATTGGCAGTCGATGATCCACAGATACGAGCAGACACCGAGGACCAAGACAATCCACAGACAATTTTCGGGTTAATCATCAAAGCGCTGAAGATGCGCAAGCAACAGGGCGTTGAGCCATTCACCGTATTGTCGCTAGATAATCTTCCCGGCAATGGTGATCTGACAAAACAGACTGTGGTAGGTCTCGCCCAGCTTGCAGATCCGGCGGTTGCGCGATGGATTGAATCTCACGTTGCCTTCCCCAATTGCATGGTGGACTGCATCGTCCCGGCAACGAGTGAACTTGAACGAAACCTGGTAGCAGAACGATTTGGAATTGCAGACGAGGCTCCCGTATTCTGCGAGCCATTTCGTCAATGGGTTATTGAAGACGATTTCCCGTCGGGCCGTCCGGCCCTGGAACACGTTGGTGCAGAATTTGTCGAAGACATTGTTCCATATGAACTTATGAAACTTAGAATACTCAACGCAGGTCATGCATCTTTCTGCTATGCTGGCGCATTGCTTGGCTTTCACTATGGCCATGAGGCGATAGATGATCCCGACCTTCGCGCTTGGGTGCGAGCTCTCCAAAAACGCGAAGTGTTCCGGACTTTGAAACCTCTGCCCGGCATTAGCTATGACGAATATCTGGAGAAGATTTTGGAGCGATTCTCCAATCCTGAGATTAAAGACACAATCGCCCGCCTAGCGTTTAGCGGATCTGACCGCCAACCAAAGTTCGTACTGCCAACGTTGCGAGACGCATTGGCCGCAAATGGTCCTGTTGATGGTCTCGCTCTAGAAGTGGCTCTTTGGTGTCGCTACTGCACCTGCGTAGATGAAGACAACAATACCATCGAGCTCGAAGACATTCACGCAGCTGAGCTAAAGCGGCGCGCCATTGAAGCGATCGAGCGCCCAGGCGCATTTCTTGAGTTTTCTGAGGTGTTCGGCAGCCTCAGTGAGAATACGTGGTTTTTGAATGCGTTCGCCCGCTGGCTAACGGCTATCCATGAGAACGGCGTAAGGGCCACAATCCAGCAATATCTGAAGGAATAGCAAGTCGTATTTTTGCGGACTTCCTCCCTAGCTCCGCTGGCTTGCTCATGCGGGAATCGAGCTTCAACGCTGGGTTCCCGCAATTTTTTTTGGCTGCAATCTCAGCGCCGACTTGATCCGGCGCGATACTCCGAGATTGTCGCCCAGGCTATCGACAGGCTCTGGGCGACACGGCGGCATGATAATCCATCTGCTCGAAGCCGCAGGGCTTCTCTGATCTTGCGCATCGGTAATCTCTTCATGGGGCTCCCTCACGTTCCAAAAAGAACGGCAAGGTAGCCGGTGAAAGATCACCTCAAAACGACCGCCAAATCCTTCAGCTCAGGGGTGGCCGAATGCTCCGGAATCAGTGGCCGGATCAAATCGGAATGGGTGGCCGGATGCTGTCGGAATCAGTGGCCGGGTACGTCCGGAATGCGCAACTAGTCGCACCTAGAATCTTCTAGGAACGCTGTGGCTCCATGTAGAACACTTTCCCAACCGAGAGCTGCCTGCCGAATATCAACAGGTGTGTTGCAATCGGCGAGCGGGGCTTGGACCATGACCAACTCCCTTAGACGATCAAACGGATACCCGCCCATTGAAACTACACCCCCACCGACCAAGATCACTCTTGGGGAAATCATAGATATTATTGTTGAAACAGCGAACGCGTGAAGTCTTACAGTCAAGTCCAGGTCGGTTGAGAAGTCACTGTTGTCAGTGGTAAGCGAAAACAAGCTATCTATGGACACACCATATTTCTTCGCGATCTGACGCAATTCTGCTCCGGAACAATAATCCTCTAGTGTCTGATTTCGGGAGCTTTGGAGATTCTGCAGGTTCGGCCATACCGGAATGTGACCAATCTCCAAGGCCCAACCGCCTCCCCGAAAGGGGTGTCCGGACTGTAAATACGAAGCGCCAATGCCAGTTCCAATGAAGATACCGGCCACATCTTCTTGGTGCTGCGCTGCACCCGCAGAATACTCGCCCTTCAGAAGCAAAACGGAATCGCGTTCCAAGACCACGGGTACGTTCAAATTCCGGGTCAACTCTGAGGCAAGGAGACGATCTTCCAACTCTCTCACATTGTCGCACTTCAAGACTCGATCAAAATCACGGTCGATGAAGCCGGGAACCGTAACTATGACACCATCAAGATTGAAAGAATTCTTGCTTCGAAAGTCCTCTATACAGTTCGCCAGGTTCTCAACTATGTCGCCGTGGCGGATGCCCTCAACATAGAACTGTTCAACTGTATCAATAGGCGTACCGTTAAGAATACCACCAAGCTTTATGCGGGTTCCGCCAATGTCCACTACCACGAGAGAGCTGTTGTGA
>CALCGO010000368.1 GCA_937901055.1 uncultured Rhodobacterales bacterium | reverse complement strand
CGTTGATCGGCTTCCAGTTTCGCCAAGGCGTCAGGGGCCACAGACATATCCGTCGGGCGGATACATTCGTGGGCTTCCTGCGCGTTCTTGGCTTTGTTCTTATAGATACGTGGTTTGTTAGGGACGTAAGCATCACCGTACCGCGCCTTAATAACCTCGCGGGCTTGTGTAACCGCTTCGGGGGCCATGTCGATACCGTCAGTACGCATATATGTAATGTATCCGGCCTCGTACAAACGTTGGGCGGTGGACATGGTCTGGCGCGCACCAAAACCAAACTTACGGCTGGCCTCTTGTTGCAAGGACGAAGTCATGAACGGAGCGGAAGGGTTGCGGTTGGCCGGTTTCGCTTCGACTGATGAAATCGTCAGGTCACGCGATTCAATTGCGGCAACGGCCAATTCAGCAGCAGCGGCAGTTTCAATGCTGAACTTTTCCAGCTTCTTGCCACCGAGAATGGTCAGGCGTGCTTCGAAGTTTTTCCCACGCGGTGTGGTTAGGTCTGCGGCAACCGTCCAGTATTCGCGATTGTTAAAAGCTTCGACCTCCATCTCGCGTTCAACGATCAAGCGCAGGACTACGGATTGCACGCGGCCAGCGGATTTTGCACCCGGAAGTTTCCGCCAAAGAACGGGTGACAGGTTGAACCCCACAAGATAGTCTAAAGCACGGCGGGCCAAATATGCGTCCACCAGCGGTTGATCCACTTGGCGCGGGTTGTCCATCGCTTCCAGAATTGCAGATTTGGTGACGGCGTTGAATACTACGCGCTCGACCTTCGTGGACTTCTTGATAACCTTGCGTTTGCGAAGAACCTCTTCGAGGTGCCAACTGATCGCCTCACCCTCTCTATCGGGGTCGGTCGCGAGAATTAACTTGTTGTCGGGGTCGCTTTTCATAGCATCCACAATGGCGCGGACATGCTTCATAGATTGTGTCGCAACGTCCCATTTCATCTCGAAATCATTGTCAGTATCGACTGAACCGTTCTTCGGCGGCAGGTCGCGAACATGGCCATAAGACGCCAGAACGGTGTACTCATCCCCTAGATATTTATTGATAGTTTTCGCTTTCGCGGGGGATTCGACTACTACAACGGCCATTAAAAATCTCCAATATCACGGGGAGTCGTGTGGGGCGGGAACATGCTGCGGAGTGTGGTGTCTTGTCAATGGGGTAAGTTTTTTGACGGTAGTCGGGTCATATTCAACTATAAAGATGCATTTTACACCTAATAGTCGTGAAAAGGCTTGCTTTAGAATTCGTACGTAATCATATTCTTACCCAATCAATGGAAATCACGATGAACATGAACGGGAGAGACACATGGCTGAAATCGTAATTATGGGTGCGGGCGTCGGCGGCGTTCCAATGGCGTTTGATATGAAACTGGAAAAGCGCCGTGAGGACAACATTACAGTTATCTCGGATAAATCCTATTTCCAATTTACACCGTCTAACCCTTGGGCCGCGGTTGGCTGGCGC
>CALCGO010000367.1 GCA_937901055.1 uncultured Rhodobacterales bacterium | reverse complement strand
CAAGACCTTGAGCGCCGTCTTGAGGCTATCGAGCGGGAACGCCATGAGGCGCAGAAGCCAGAGGTTCCGCAATATGTCGATCCGCTGGAAGACCCTGAGGGATTTCGCCGGTATGACGAATACAGCCGCAACCAAATCCAATCCACTCTTCAAGAGCAACAGCAGTCTGCACAGCAGCAGATCGCCATGCGCCAGCGTGTGACCCATGCCGAGCAAATGGAAGCGGCCTTTACAAAAACCACGCCGGACTACCAGCAGGCCGCGCAGTTCTTGCACCAAAATCGGATGAACGAGCTTCAGGCTATGGGCTATGGTCAGGCCGAGGTTATGCAGCAACTCGCTCAGGACGCCAATGCAATCTTTGACGCTGGATCGCGTACTGGCATCAATCCCGCTCAACTTGTTTATC
The DNA here is from genome assembly GCA_937901055.1 of uncultured Rhodobacterales bacterium. Lineage (GTDB taxonomy): Bacteria > Pseudomonadota > Alphaproteobacteria > Rhodobacterales > Rhodobacteraceae > NORP23. Next base: position 914 of record CALCGO010000367.1, on the reverse strand, counting down.
TTCGCGCAAAGGAGGCTGGTTATCAAATCTCTGCGCCCGTTCAAGACACCACTGGTGAAGCTGCTAAAATGGAAGCGACCGCGAACGCCCAAGCTCAAACGCGCGGCCTTGGTACGGCGGGCGGCGCGGCTCAGACGGGCAAATTGACCTTGGCGCAAATGGGTGATATGACTGAAGAACAGATTGCTAAGCTATCGGATGAAGACTTCCGACTGGCAGCAGGGGGCTAACACCCCCACAAGGCCTTGCCCCACCTTAACGGGGCCTTCGCCTAGACCAAGGGCGTTAAATCGGTCTTCGCATGTCCTGCGCAATGGACGGCAATGGAAATCTCGACAAGAAAGGATGTCTAGCGATGGCTCAGACAGAATTCGGAGTCAACCACCCACTTGCCGTGAAAGTATGGTCGAAGAAGCTCGCAACTGAGGCAATTCGTCAGTCGTTCATTGGTAAGTTTATCGGGAAAGACAATCGTTCCCTGATTACGGAAAAGGTTGACCTTAAAAAATCCGCTGGTGATCAAATCACTTGCGGTCTTCGCGTCCAATTGAATGGCGACGGCGTCCAGGGTGACGCCACGATGGAAGGCAACGAAGAAGCGATGCAGTACTATGACGACGCTCTTGTCGTTAATCAGCTTCGCAACGCAGTCCGGTCCAAAGGCCGCATGTCGGAACAGCGTGTTCCATATGACATTCGGGCAAACAGCAAAGATGCGCTGGTGGATTGGTATGCGGATCGTATGGATACCTGTTTTTTCAATCATATCTGCGGCAACAACGCCCAGACTGATACGAAGTACACAGGCAACAACGCGACGCTTGCCCCCTCCACAAATCGTCACATCTGGGCAGGCGGTCAGTCAAACGACCAGGGCCTAACGTCTTCCGACACGTTCACATTGGAAGCAATTG
>CALCGO010000366.1 GCA_937901055.1 uncultured Rhodobacterales bacterium | reverse complement strand
ATCGAGGGCCTTGCTCAGCTCTCACAAATCCCCATTTTTTGGCAGTCGGAAATCCTGCACCTCCTAGCCCGCGCAATCCTGACGCTGCGACCGTTTCGATAACCTGTTCCACCGTAATCTTGCCGGTAATCATCTCATAAAAAACGTTGTAGCCACCTTTGTCATAATACTCTTCAGCGGTTTCGTAATCAGGCAGATGCGGATGTACGTCGTTAGCTTCAATCGCAGCTTCGACCGATTCAACCGTGGCATGGTCAATATGGTTATGCCCCAGTTCCAACACCGGCGCCGTATCACACCGCCCCATGCACGGCGCGCGAAGAACACGCAGATCGCCCGCCGAATACTTTTCCCCAAGTTCGGATAGCAACTTTTCGGCGCCAGCCAGCTCGCACGAAAGGGAATCGCATACACGAATTGTTAACGAAGGTGGCGCCGTCTCCCCTTCCTTAACAATATCAAAATGGGCATAGAAGCTGGCGACTTCGTAAACCTCGGCCATCGAAAGTCCCATTTCCTCGGCAAGCGCGCGCAAATGCGCAGCAGACAAGTGCCCGTATTCGTCTTGAATTAGGTGTAAGTATTCAATTAGCAGATCACGGCTACGAGGACGCGAACCAAGCAGTTGCTCGATATCTTTCCATGCGGTTTCATCCAGTTGCCGGCCTTTGGGCGTGCGTCGCCCTTTGCCTTTTCCGGACTTCCAAACACCTTTTCGTTGATCCAACGGAGCCATTTCAACACCTCGATAGTTATCTCAGGGCAACATACACCAAGTCGGCACCGCTCCTAGCCTCAAAACGACGTAGCGACAGCAATTTCGGTCGTCGATGCTTGTGATTGGCAAGCGCATCCCCTAAATTTCAAACGAAATAAAAGCTAGGGACGTCATGGCAATCAAAAGGCGGATTACACATTTTTCATGTGCATTGGCCTTGGTCATTGCGCCACAAGTTGCTGTGGCAGAAATCGCGCTAGTCGCCGTTGCTACGAATTTTTCCGAAGTTATGGATGTGCTAAAGGCCGACTTTGAGGTGACGTCCGAACACGAATTGACCATTGTCACAGGCTCGACCGGAAAGCTTTATGCACAAATCGTTAACGGCGCCCCTTTCGACGTGTTTTTGGCAGCCGACCAAGCCCGCCCCGAACGCCTGATGGCCGATGGTTTGACCCTTGGCCCTCAAGTCACATACGCGACGGGTCAACTCGCACTTTGGAGCGTCGATGCTGACCGCATCGGGGAAACCGGATTGCAAGCGTTAACAGAACCTTACCGACGTCTCGCGATTGCCAACCCGCAGCTTGCACCCTACGGTGTAGCGGCTAAGGAAGCGTTAAGCGCCCTTGGCCTGTTGGAAGAACTGCAAGACCGGATAGTCATGGGGGAAAACATCGGACAGACCCACGCCCTTGTTGCCAGTGGTAACGCCGAACTTGGGATCGTAGCACTGGCCTACGCCATCAGCCCGCGCAATGTGGCGAAGGGCAGCTATTGGGTCGTTCCGTCCGAATTGCATGCCCCAATCCACCAAGACGCGGTACGTACACTGCACGCTAACGGCAACCCGGCGGCGTATGCCTTTATGACATATCTGCAAAGCGATCACACCAAAGAAATCATCCGGACTTATGGCTATGGGGCCGAATGATGGCTGACTTGTCCCCCCTGTGGTTAACCATCCAGCTGGCCGGAACGACCTCGTTCTTCCTGTTGCTGCTTGGCACACCGCTGGCGTGGTGGCTTGCCAACACACAATCCAAAGCCCGCCCCGTAATCGAGGCGCTAACGGCATTACCCATCGTGCTACCCCCGACGGTCATCGGGTTTTACTTCCTGATCCTTCTTAGCCCGACATCGACAATCGGGCGTTTCTGGGTTGATATCACCGGCGAGACCTTAACATTTTCTTTCACCGGATTGGTCATCGCTTCGATGTTCTATTCATTACCGTTCATGGTGCAACCGCTACAGACAGCGTTCCAAGCCATTGGCCGCGCTCCGATGGAGGCAGCAGCCTCGCTCCGCGCCTCCCCTATTAACGCATTTTTTACCGTTGCAGTCCCTATGGCGAAACGCGGGTTTCTGACGGCAATCGTCCTTAGTTTCACGCACACCATCGGCGAATTTGGCGTAGTCCTGATGGTAGGTGGCAATATTCCGGGTGAAACCAAGGTAATATCCATCGCCATTTATGAACATGTCGAGACACTTCGCTATGCCGAGGCCCACCAGCTTGCGGGCGGCCTGATGATATTCTCGTTTATCGTCTTGATGGCGGTTTACGCTCTTAATCGGCGGGGTGCGGTTCATGTCCGTTAAAACTCTAAGCCTCCGCGCGCGCCTTCCATTCGCGGACCACACCATCGAATTTGACGAGACGATCTCGTTGCGCGGAATCACCGCCCTGTTCGGCCCAAGCGGCAGTGGCAAAAGCACTTTGTTGCGGATCATTGCTGGCTTCGAGAACCGCGGTAACCTTAGGCTAACCTATGACGGTGATATCTGGAGCGATTCCAATGCTGGAATTTTTTGCCCCCCGCACAAACGCTCCGTCGGTATGGTTTTTCAGGATGACCGCCTGTTTTCGCATCTTGATGTGGCCGGAAATCTAGCATTCGCCGAGAAACGCAGCCCGAAGGTTAGCAACCCGATCACCATGGATCACGTGGTCAAATCGCTGGATTTGTTAACCTTGCTTAATAAATTTCCTGCGACACTTTCGGGTGGCGAAAAACAGCGTGTCGCTTTGGGTAGGACTTTGTTAACCCAACCGGAATTGCTGTTGTTGGACGAACCGCTGTCAGCCCTCGACATTCGCCGCAAAGCCGAGCTGTTACCGTTCCTTGAAAAAATTCCACGCGAATTTGGCGTTCCTGCGATTTTCGTCAGCCATGCGATAGACGAGGTCGCGCGCTTGGCCGACGAGGTAATCTTGCTTTCGCCAGATGGGTATGTCAGCACGCGCGGCCCCGTCCCAGAGATATTCGACACACAAGAAATGCACGAGTTCACCGGAAAATTCGAGGCTGGTACGTTTTTGGAGGTAACCGTCACTGCACAGGATGCCGACTTCCAAATCACCACGCTGGATTTCGAGGGTGAGGTGTTGCGCATGCCCATGGTTGCCTCGTTGAAGGTCGGTGATCGCATCCGCTTGCGCATCCGTGCCCGCGATGTGGCCGTCGCCACTTCACGGCCACAGGGCATCAGTATCCGCAACGCCATCGCCGCGAAAATATCCGATATCAAAGCAGAAGAACAAACCGCCTTCGCCGAGATTACATTCGCTGTTGGCAGCCAATCCTTGCGCGCGCGTATCACACGGCAAGCAGTGGTCGAATTGGGGTTGGAACGCGGGCAAGACGCATTTGCCTTGATCAAAAGTGTTAGTTTTGATCGACGGGTAATGATTTCGGCGTTGGGTTAACAGCCGTTCACGACGATGCACAAAAGCCCCATAGTTGCAGGAATGCTACGCATTTACTAACATCTGCCGACGTCGACCTCGTTGAACAAGAAAAACGACCGGAGAAACACATGGCAAATGAAAGCTTCCAACCGAATGATGTTCTCGATTTTTGGTTCCCTGACACCGGCCACCAGAATGCCATTGAAACTCACGGGGCGTTTTTTCAGGAACGAATGCAGGGCGGGATGGACGAAACTATTATTAACGGCTTTGCCGAGTTAACCCACGCGGCCGCGACGGGGCGCTTGGATCATTGGGCAGATACTGCTAGGGGCCGGCTGGCGCTACTAATTGCATTGGATCAATTTCCCCGCTCTTTGTGGCGCGATACGCCCGCTGCATATGCGCAGGACATAAAAGCAGCACGATTGGCGTTAGATGGGATCAAAAACAGGGATATCGACGAACTTCAACCTTGGGAAAGTGTCTTTTTTATCATCGCCATCACCCATTGCGAAGGACCGGATCACCTTGAACGCATTGACAGCTTAAACGAAGAGGTGGACAAGATCACGACGCGTTTGCCCGCAACAATCAGCCAAATGGGTGCGGGGTTTGTGAACCAACAGGCTAAAGCACGGAAAATTATTGAAAGGTTTGGCCGTCATTCTCACCGAAACGAAATACTGGGCAGAATCTCTACTCCGTCCGAAGAAGATTACATCGCTATTGGGGATTTTCCGCACATAAACAAAAGTTCGTGATTTTTCTGGGTGCGAACCGAACAAGAAGACGCGAATGTTAAACTCGGCGTAGCGGGGCACTACTGAGGCCAAAGACACAATTCTATTGAAATTTGGTAGGCCCGGTAGGACTTGAACCTACGACAAAAGCGTTATGAGCGCTCTGCTCTAACCAACTGAGCTACAGGCCCGCCTGCGGCACTCAATACGCGGATGATTTAGGGGGGTCAAGTGGCTTCCCTTTTGTTTTCGCCTAGGGTAAAGCAGGCGCAAATCTCAACATTGCAGGAGCCTGAAATGTCCGACCGTCCTAATGGCCTAACCTATGCCGACGCTGGCGTTGATATTGATGCAGGCAATGCTTTGGTCGAGCGGATCAAACCTGCCGCCGCCAGCACCAAACGTTCCGGCGTTATGGACGGGCTTGGCGGGTTTGGCGCAATGTTTGACTTGAAGGCCGCTGGCTACAAAGACCCCATTCTGGTTGCGGCGACGGATGGTGTCGGCACGAAGCTACGGATCGCGATTGATACCGGCATTCTTTCGACCGTTGGCATTGATCTGGTTGCCATGTGCGTGAACGACCTTGTGTGTCAGGGCGCAGAGCCGCTTTTCTTCCTTGATTATTTCGCGACGGGTAAACTGGACATTAACGAGGCCGCTATGGTGGTTGAAGGCATTGCCGAGGGTTGTCGCTTGTCGAATTCCGCATTGGTTGGTGGCGAAACCGCAGAGATGCCGGGGATGTATGCCAAAGGCGATTTTGATCTTGCGGGCTTCTCGGTTGGTGCGATGGAACGCGGTGCGATGTTGCCCTCTGGCGTGGCCGAGGGCGACGTTCTGCTTGGGCTTGCATCTAGTGGTGTGCATTCAAACGGCTATTCGCTGGTGCGCAAGATCGTTGAGAACTCCGGTCTTGGCTGGGATGCTCCTTCGCCGTTTGGTGACGGTTCGTTGGGCGCGGCATTGCTGGCTCCGACCAAACTTTACGTGCGCTCGGGGCTTGCTGCCTACCGCGCTGGTGGATTGCATGCGTTGGCACATATTACCGGCGGTGGTTTAACCGAAAACTTACCGCGCGCATTGCCCGACGGTCTTGGTGCCGATATCGACCTGAATGCGTGGATCCTACCGCCTGTTATTAAATGGTTGGTAGATCAAGCGGGCATGTCACAAGCTGAACTGTTGAAAACCTTCAATTGCGGTATCGGTATGATCGCCGTTGTTGCGCCTGATCGCGCTGAAGCCCTACAAGCTATTTTCGAGGAAAACGGCGAAACAGTGGTTACGATGGGCACAGTCGTCAAAGGCGATGGTGTTACTTACGCGGGAACGCTGGCATGAAAAACCGAGTCGCCATTCTGATATCGGGTGGTGGTTCGAACATGGTCGCACTGGCGCGGGATATGGATGCAGGGCATCCTGCGGAAGCGGTGCTGGTGCTCTCGAATAATCCGGATGCCGGTGGGTTAGCCAAGGCGGCTGAATTGGGCATTCCGACGGCGGTTGTTGACCACCGCCCCTTTAAGGGAAATCGCGAAGCCTTCGAGACCGAACTGCATTCTGCGCTGCTGGTTGCCAACCCCGACATTATCTGTCTGGCTGGTTTCATGCGCATTTTAACGCCGGAGTTCACTGCAAAGTGGGAGGGGAAGATGCTGAATATTCACCCTTCGATTTTGCCACTGTTCACGGGTTTGCATACGCACCAACGGGCGCTCGACGCCGGAATGGCGGTACATGGATGCACGGTGCATCGCGTCACCGCAGAACTGGATGGCGGACCGATTTTGGGTCAGGCCGTAATCCCTGTGCAAACGGGTGATATGCCTGACGATTTGGCGGCGCGATTATTACCGATGGAGCATAGACTCTACCCTGCAGTGTTGCGTAAGTTTGCAGGTAGCGACGATACGAAGGTCAGTCTATTTTCCTAAGGACAGGTTATGAAATTTATTCTCCGAGACGAAGCCCGCGCGACCGAGCGGCGCACGCCTATTACCCCGAATGATTCGAAGGCCTTACTTGAAGCGGGGTTCAGAATTTTGGTGGAACGTAGTGCGAAACGCATATTTAAGGACGCCGAATACGAGTCTGCCGGTTGCGAATTGGTCGATGCAGGTTCTTGGCTAACGTCGATGGACGCGACGATACTCGGGCTTAAGGAATTACCCGCGGAACCAGCTGAACTAAGAGTTCCGTTCATACATTTCGCACATATCTATAAAGATCAAACAGGCTGGGAACAGGAGATTTCCCGCTTCCGTCGTGGCTGTGGCCGACTTTACGATATTGAGTATTTGACCAAAAGAGAAAGACGGGTTGCGGCTTTCGGGTATTGGGCAGGCTGGATGGGATCCGTGTTGGCTGCATGGCGATTGTTGGCGCGTTGGAACGGTGTTGATGGACCCGAAGGTGGGGTCAGCAGTTTTGAATCACGTGAAGAGGTCGAGGATATTTTACGTGAGCTGTCTGCGAACTGTATAAAACCACGCCGCGCTGTCGTTATTGGGGCGAAGGGGCGGTCTGGTACTGGCGCGACGGAGGCGTTGAAGCTGGCAGGATTTGAAGTTACCGAGTGGGATATCGACGAGACCCGCGATCTGGATAAAGCCGCACTAATGGCGCATGATCTATTGGTTAATTGTGTGTTAATGACCGGCCCCGGTTTGCAGTTGATGTCACCCGAGGACATTTCCAATCCGTTGAATTTTATCCAGATGATTTCAGATGTGTCCTGTGATCCGTTCAGTGATTTCAATCCGTTGCCGATTTACGATGCGCCAACCGAATGGAGGGCGCCGTTTATTCCGCTTGGTCAAAACGGTATCCGCGAACAGTTGGAACTGACAGCAATTGACAACCTCCCTTCCCTGTTGCCGAGGGAGGCGAGCGAGGATTTTTCCTCGCAGATGGTGAAAGCACTGTTAACTTATCCAGACGGTGAGGAATGGCTTTCTGCGAAGGCAACATTCGATGCCGCACTTGCGCGTGCGGGTGATGTCTGATCCGGTATCAAGTATTCGAAACCTCGGCCCAGCGGTTGAGGCGATGTTTGCGCGCGTTGGTGTAACAACAGCCGACCAATTGCGGGAACTTGGCGCCGATCAAGGCTATAGGCTGGTTTTGAAAAACGGTGTTAGGCCGCATTTCATTGGCTATTACGCGCTGGTTATGGGTTTGCAGGGGCGGCCCTGGAACGATTGTCAGGGTGTTGAGAAGGAAAATCTGCGCAAACAATTCGACCAACTTGTTGCCGAGACGCTTGGCGCAAAGAAAAAGGGCCGCTCCGATATAGAAGCAGCCCTTGATAAACTTGGTGTTAGGTCGCCGGATTAGCCAACCAGTTCAAGACCCGAGAAGAAGAATGCGATTTCTTCAGCAGCCGTTTCAGGTGCGTCGGAACCGTGAACCGAGTTTTCACCGATCGAAAGTGCGAATTCTTTACGAATTGTGCCCTCGTCAGCGTCGGCTGGGTTTGTTGCGCCCATAACTTCGCGGTTTTTCGCGATTGCGTCTTCGCCTTCAAGAACCTGAACAACGATTGGTTCAGAAATCATGAATTCGCAAAGCTCGCCGAAAAATGGACGTTCGGAGTGAACACCGTAGAAAGTCTGCGCCTGTGCCAGTGAAAGCTGAATACGCTTGGAAGCAACGATGCGAAGGCCAGCGGCTTCGAATTTTGCAGCAATCGCGCCTGTAAGGTTGCGTTTTGTTGCGTCTGGTTTGATGATCGAGAATGTGCGTTGGATAGCCATGATAAAGGTCCTTTGGAATGTAGGGCCGCATGGCCCGCGTTTGTCTCTGGCGCGCAACTAACATGGGGTTAGGCGTCTGTGAAGAGCTAATTCCGTAGACCCATTGACTTGGCCGCCTAGAACGGCGAAATACCCGCCCATGCTAGCTATAAAAAACATATCATTCACCCTTGAGGGCCGCAAACTGATCGACAGTTCGACCGTCACGATTCCCTCCGGCCATAAGGTCGGTATTGTCGGCCGCAACGGGGCTGGCAAAACCACCCTGTTCAAGCTGATCCGCGGCGAATGGGTGCTGGATGAGGGCGAGATCGAAATCCCGCGTGGTGCACGTATCGGCGGTATTGCGCAGGAGGTCCCATCGGGGCCAGAAAGCCTGATTTCCGTGGTTCTGGCGGCTGATGTTGAACGCACCGACCTGCTGGCAGAAGCTGAAACAGCCACCGATCCTACTCGAATTTCCGACATTTATATGCGGCTTGCGGATATCGAGGCACATTCGGCCGAGGCACGTGCTGCCAGCATTCTGCATGGTTTGGGCTTCGATAATGATGCGCAGCAACGGCCATGTTCGGATTATTCCGGTGGCTGGCGGATGCGCGTGGCTTTGGCGGCGGTGTTGTTTTCGCAACCTGATTTCCTGCTGCTCGATGAGCCGACCAACTATCTTGACCTTGAGGGATCTATTTGGTTGGAAAATTATCTGACCAAGTATCCCCATACGGTATTGATTATTAGCCACGACAAAGCGCTGTTGAATCGCTCCGTCACGCAAATCTTGCATTTGGATCAACAACGGTTGACGCTTTACACGGGCAACTACGACACGTTCGAAAACACCCGCCGCGCGAAGTTGGAGCAGATGGTCGCGCAAAAGAAGAAGCAGGATGCGCAGCGCGAGCATATGCAGTCTTACATCGACCGGTTCCGTTATAAGGCGAGCAAGGCGAAACAGGCGCAGAGCCGGATTAAAGCGCTGGAACGGATGGGCACGCTTGCGCCGATTGTGGGCGATCACGTCACGCCGTTTAACTTTCCTGAACCAGAAGAGCTTAGTCCACCGATCATTCGCCTTGAAAACGCCAGCGTTGGGTACGATGGCACAACAATCTTGAGAAATCTCGACCTGCGGATTGACCAAGATGACCGGATCGCGCTGCTAGGCGCCAACGGGCAGGGAAAATCGACGTTTGCAAAGTTACTGGCCGACCGGTTAACGGTTATGGGGGGCAGCAAATATGCATCCTCCAAACTGCGGGTTGGCTTCTTCGCGCAGCATCAGGTCGATGAGCTGGAACTGGACGAAACACCGATTCAGCACATTCATCGTCTACGGCCCAAAGAATTAGCTGGACGGATCCGTTCGCGGTTAGCGGCGGGTGGAATGAATGCAGATATCGTGGATACCAAAGTTGGCCGCCTATCGGGCGGGCAAAAAGCGCGGCTTTCGTTGTTGATTGCAACAATTGATGCGCCACACTTGATTATCCTCGACGAGCCAACCAACCACCTCGATATTCAGTCGCGCGAGGCACTGGTGGCGGCGCTGACCGAATACACCGGCGCCGTGATTTTGGTTAGCCACGACCAATCGTTGGTAGAACTGGTAGCGGACCGTTTGTGGTTGGTGAAAAATGGAAATGTGACGCCATACACCGAAGATATGGATGCGTATCGCAAGATGCTATTGTCCGAACGTGGTGGCTTGCCAAAGTCGGAAAAGAAGAAACAGAAGGGTAAAAGACCCAAGAAGGTTTCCAAGGAAAAACTGCGCGAAGAGGTTGCCACCTGCGAGGAACGTGTGACAAAGTTGCAAGGAATGCGCGATAAGCTCGACCAAAAGATGGCCGAGCCCGGATTTTACGACGGCGAAGCCGCTGCGATTAGTATGTGGCAGAAGAAGCACGTCGAAGTAACGGATGGCTTAGAGCGCGCAGAAACCCTTTGGATGGATGCATTAGAGAAGTTGGAGGCGCGAGGTTGATGGAACTGGAACTTGCGACCACAGCATTTGTGACCTTGTTTGTTATCATCGACCCTATTGGTCTAACGCCGTTGTTCGTTTCCTTAACCGCAGGTATGACCCCACGCCAAAGACGCGGCGTG
>CALCGO010000365.1 GCA_937901055.1 uncultured Rhodobacterales bacterium | reverse complement strand
CGAAGTGACCGCAGACAAGGAGATACCTTGTTTTTTTGACCAATACTCCATGTCGGCTTTGCTTGGATTATGGTTCAAAAAACCTTTTTGCGAGCCGTAAATCAGTGGTGTAAAGCCCATCAGGCGGACCGCTTCATCCAAAGCGGCCAAACTCCCTGGCTGGTCTCCTTGGGCTTCTGTCACCATCTCTGAACCACCGAACGCAGCCCCAAGAGTAAGTTGAAACTCTGCGTTCATAGTTACAACAGGTATGTTTGCATCAACCGCAGCAGCGACGATTTGTCGAGCACCCTCGATCGTGCCTGAACACTCAACGATTATATCACTTTGATCGGTAAGCCGGGCGATACTATTGGTAATCACCGGATTGCCTGGAAGTTCCGAGACTGTATCTGGATTTCCTCTCGTTAGTACGACCGACACTTGATACCGAGTGGGATTTGATAGCAGAACTTTGACTAGCCCTCTGGCAATAAATCCAGTTCCCGAAATACCAACCCGAATTGGATTGTTTTTGCGCATGGTTTTAGTCCGTTCTACTAACACAGGATCTATTCAATATATTGGGAAGTGAACCAAGGCCATTTGGGCGCCTGCAATTTCGCAATCTGATGCAATTTGGCACTGAGAGAAACTGCTAAATCCGGTTCAATATGCGACGTCTCCTCAATTTCTCGGGTTAGTCAGAATCCGTACTCCCTATGAACACATGGCTGAGCATTAACCTCACGGCTTTCGCTTGCTATCGGTATTGTTATAAACGCGCCGATTTGCTCGAAATTGTCCCCATGTGTCCCCCAGAAAGAAAATTACTTCCTGGAAATCAGGGGGTATACTGTTCAACTCTTTGATTTTGTTGGTAGCGGGAGAGGGACTTGAACCCCCGACACGCGGATTATGATTCCGCTGCTCTAACCACCTGAGCTACCCCGCCGTACCGAGGGCGTATTTATGGGAGGTTGTCATGGGCGTCAAGCGGATATGCGTGGTATTGTTGTGGAATGTTTGGCTCGTTTGGCTAGAGGCGTGTATTCAACCGTGAAAGTGCAAACCTCCGTTACGTACCGCTCTAGCAGTGTCGTTGATAATTGGCTCCGATCCGCGGGATTTTGAGCATTGATGGCTTCGGGCGATAGCAAGTTCTGCGATACTTAAGAAATGCTTGTGTAGAATTGCGCTTAGTCATGTCTGCAGCGCATCGTACAGGAATCTTGGGTGGCTAAGTGGTGGACTGCTTTTCGAGCATACCCTAGGCATATTATGAGCAAGCGGTCTAAAAAACATCTACTGCTCTAATATCGGCGACCGCAAAATCTATTAGAGTCCGAATCTTGCGAGGAAGCACTCTGCCTTCCAGATACACGGCGCTGAGCGGACTGGTTGCGCCGCGGTAGTCTTGCATAATGGGTACAAGGGTTCCCCTATCCAACGCATTCTGAATGGCGAAATACGGCGAGTAGACGACGCCCAATCCGTTTTCGGCCAAATCCACTGCCGCACGTGCCGAGTTGACTTGAAACCGACCGGCGACATTGACGATCATCTCCTCTTTCTCACTTTTGAAAACCCAGCGACGGGGCGCTTTCCGGTTTGAGTCCAGTATGCAACTGTGATCGCTCAAGTCGTCTGGCGTAACAGGTGCACCAAACTTGGCTAGATACTCGGGGCTTGCAGCAAGCACTGCCGGAAAGGAGCCAAGTTTTCGGGCCTTCAAGGACAAGGTTTCTAACGCTCCAAGCCGAAAGGCTAGGTCAATCCCTTCCGCGGCCAGATCTACAAAATGATCACTAAGTCGGAGATCAAGACTTAAATCGGGGTTCTGCAGAGCAAAACGTTCCAGCATCCCCACTACATAAATCTCGCCAAACGTTACAGGTGCGGAAACGCGAATTACGCCGGAAAACCCGCGCGAACCCTCAGTGACTTCGGCCAGCAGCTCGTCCAGATCATCAAGCAACGCCGGGGCACGCGCCAGAAGATCTTCGCCCGCTGGCGTTAGCCCGACTTTGCGGGTGGTGCGCTGGAAAAGTCGTGTACGCAGCCGGTCTTCCAGTGCCGCCACATACTTTGAAGTCAGCCGGTTTGAGGTGCCAAGATGAGCGGCGGCCGATGTAAAGGAGCCCGTTTGCGCGGTTGCAACGAAGGCTTTCAACTGATCTACGGTGTCCACAACAACCCCTTTTGGAACATTTCATGGATAGTCAGTCTACAATGTGGCCATTTTATTGATTGTTCGCAAGCCCTAGTTTCCTGATCAATCGCTCGCCAGATGAAGCTGGGCGTCACTGAAAGGAAAGAAGACATGAACAACTACAATCAATCAGATTATGCCGCCTTTGGACTGCGCGTCTCTAGCGGATTACTATTTATTGCCCATGGGCTGATGAAGGTGATGGTGTTTACCATCCCCGGCACTGTCGGCTATTTCGAAAGCTTGGGCTTGCCCGCAATCGTTGCCTATCTGATAATCATCGCCGAACTGGGTGGTGGATTGGCATTGGTACTGGGCGTGGCAACGCGGCTGGTTTCGCTGGCGCTAGTTCCCGTGCTGTTGGGCGCGCTCTGGGTGCATTTTGGAAACGGCTGGACATTTTCAAACGCGGGTGGTGGCTGGGAATTCCCGGCGTTGTGGGCTGTGCTACAAGTGTCCGTCGCTCTTCTGGGCAATGGCGCATTTGCGTTGCGTGTTCCAGCCCTTGAAAAGCGACTTGGCCAGTTTGCCTAAGGATTGTGGGTCGCTTTCCGGCGGCCCGCTTATTTTTCTAAGGAGTAGCGTAAATGAAACCGATATCTGACCTGAACAGTCTGCGAGACCGCCTGCTGCCATCGGATCGAATGCCCGTTGTTTTTCTGGGTCATGGTAGTCCGATGAACGTCATCGAAAACAATGTGTACAGCCGCGCCTGGACAGATTTGGGCCGCGCATTGCCACGTCCAAAAGCAATTCTTGTGGTATCGGCTCATTGGATGACCCGTGGAACAACGTTAGTGGATGTTTCGAACATGCCGCGCGTCATCCATGATTTTCATGGCTTTCCGCAAGCGTTGTATGATCAGGATTATCCTGCGTACGGTAGTCCCGAATTAGCGCGCGAGGTGGTGACTTTGCTTGCCAGCCATAACGCGCAAGAAGATGATCGTTGGGGGCTCGATCATGGAGCCTGGGCCGTATTGAAGCTATTGTATCCAAAAGCGGATGTACCCGTATTTCAGGTCTCCATCGATATGTCTCGCGGGTTGGACCACCAGCTTGAGATTGGGAAAACCTTGTCTGACCTGCGCGACCGGGGTGTCTTGATTCTTGGGTCTGGGAATGTAGTACACAATTTGCGCGCCATGCGCCCCGGCGGTAAGCCACAGGATTTTGCGCAGGAATTTGACCAAATTTTCGCCCATCGTCTCGAAAGCCGTGATTTCAAAACTCTGGCAGATGGTAACGGTTGGGGCAGCCTTTTACCCATGGCTCATCCAACGGTGGATCACTATCTGCCTGCGCTGACCATCGCGGGCGCGTCGAACGCGCGTGATGAGCTTACCTTCATGACCGATACAATCGACCTTGGGTCCGTTTCGATGCGGTCCTTTGTATTTCACGCGGCATAGGGAATTTACAAAATGCTTGTTAATGGAAAATGGGTCGAGGATTGGCAGCCCGTTCAGAAATCAGACGAATTGGGCCGCTTCGTGCGACAGGTCTCGGAAATTCGCAATTGGATCACGCCCGATGGTTCGGCTGGGCCAACCGGAAACGCAGGCTTTAAAGCCGAAGCTGGGCGTTACCGTTTATATGTGGCACTGATTTGCCCATGGGCCTCCCGCACGTTGATAGCGCGAAAACTGAAAGGGCTTGATGACCTGATACCCGTCACCGTTGTTAATCCCGTTTTGACAAATCAGGGTTGGGCGTTTGACGGTTTTTCTGGCGCTGACACTGACCCACAGTTCGGCGCACAGTACATGCACGAGATTTATACCAAAGCAGACCCAACCTATACTGGTCGCGCCACGGTTCCGGTTTTGTGGGACATGAAAAATAACGTCATGGTGAATAACGAAAGCGCGGATATACTGCGAATGTTTGACATCGCGTTCGAACATCTCGCACCATCGGATTTCCGGCTATATCCAGACAGCCTCGCATTTGAAATTAATGCGCTAAACGCGCGCATCTACGACAAGCTGAATAACGGTGTCTACAAGGCTGGGTTTGCATCATCGCAAGAGGCCTATGACGAAGCTGTTACGGGTGTTTTCGACATGTTAGACGAGCTCGAAACCCGTTTGGGTGGCACCTACCTGTTCGGTGATAGTTTAACCGAAACAGATATCCGTACCTTCGTCATCCTGATCCGGTTCGACGCGGCATACCACGGGGTGTTCAAGACCAACCGGAAACAGATTGCCGACTTTCCACACCTGTCCGCGTACATGGAACGTATCCTGCGCCTACCCGGTATTGCCGAGACCGTCGATATGGACCATATCACCCATGGCTATTACTCGATCAAGGCGCTCAACCCAAACGGTATCCGCCCGATTGGGCCTGAGCACATCACCAAACTGATGTCTTCGGCAAATTGTGAACGCGCTGTTCGGACCATCTAGGCCCGCTGCCGTGCCCTAGGGTAGTCGGGGGCGATTAGCAGAGTCATCAAACGGTAATAATTGGGAATGTTGTTGAAGGTTTGGGGCGTTAGGCTTGGTTTGATTTCGGACTAGGTTGTCTCGCAAGTGAGGAAGCTCACCCGACGCATCTAGCGCCATGTGCCACGGTGGAAATTTTACACGAGCCCTCGTGCATTACGTTTTGTGCCATGCTAGACGTAGCCTATGTTTGCTATCTTTCTGAAAACTTTACCCTTCTTTGCCATTTTGGGATTGGGGTATTTCGCTGCTTATCGTCGCTTTTTTAGTGAAGAGGCGACCGCGCATCTGACGAAGTTCGTGTTTTATTTCGCCTTATCCGCGATGATTTTTCGCTTTGCGGCAACTCTTTCTTTGCCTGACGTATTTCATGGGTATTCGGTCCTCGCGTATCTGTCGGGCACACTGGCGGTGTATCTGCTTGCGAGCGTCGTTGCGCTTGTTCGAGGTATCGGGATGGAAGAAACGGTGATCGAGGCGCAAACCGCGGCTATCGGGAATGTCGGCTTTCTCGGGATACCGATGTTGGTTCTTTTGATGGGGCCGAATGCCATCGGACCAGTGATGATTGTTTTGGCTACTGACTTGATCGTGTTTGGCAGCCTGATGGTTATTTTGATTTCCGCCAAGCGGGACGGGCGGATGTCTTTCGCCGTGCTTGGTTCTGTCGCGATGGGATTGATAAAGAATCCGATGGTTATGGCAATTTCTGCGGGGTTGATATGGGCTGGGTTCGATATACCTATTCCAGCCCCGTTTGACGAATTTCTTGCCCTTCTTGGGGCCGCTGCCACGCCTGGCGCGTTGTTTGCAATCGGGGCGTCGCTGGCAGCCAAATCAGCCGAGCGTAAGTCCATTGCGATTTGGCTATCCACAGTCAAGCTGGCGCTACACCCATTGGCTGTCGCGTTCGCTAGTCTTGTAGTGTTTGACGTGCCGCCGTTCACGGCCTCGGTCATGATCGCTGCCGCGGCCATGCCGACAGCTGGAAACGTCTATATTCTAGCGCAGCACTACGGGATAGCACCGGTGAGGGTGTCTTCGACCATTCTGATTTCAACCATCATCAGCATCGTTAGTTTGACTGCCGTGATTGCGCTGGTCTCTGGCTGAAGCATTTACCATTGCGCCATAAAAAACGGGCCGGATGCTGATAACATTCGGCCCGCCAAATTGTTCAGATGGAGTGCGTTAGTTCCCGTATGCGACCGCTGGCAGCCAAGTCGTTAGTTCGGGCATGAAGAACACAATCAACAGCCCTACGATCTGGATCAACACGAACGGGATCACGCCCTTATAGATGTGAAGCAGGTTTATCTCTGGTGGGCAGACACCCTTCAGATAGAACAACGCGAAGCCCACGGGCGGCGTCAGGAATGACGTTTGCAAAGTCACCGCCACAAGAATGGCGAACCAGACAACCGATGGATCATCAACAACACCGAACCCGTCAACCGCAAGATCCAGACCCAAGATGACCGGCAGCATAAGCGGCATGATGATCAACGTGATCTCGATCCAGTCCAGCAGGAAGCCAAGCAGGAAGATGATGAACAAGATGAACGCGACAACCATGTAAGGATTTTCGAAAGAACCCAGAACCAGATTTTCGATGATCTCGTCGCCACCAAAGCGGCGTAGGATGAACGCGAAGAAGTTGGCCGCAATGAAGATACCGACGATATACCCGGAGGTGTTCAGCGTTTGGCGCATCACGTCCAAGAACACTTTGCGGTTCAAATTGCGCGCGAACAGCGCCAAAATGGTTGCACCCATGGCACCGATGCCAGAGGCCTCGGTCGGGGTGGCAAGGCCAAAGAAGATCGAGCCGAGAACCAAGAAGATTAGGCCCATTGGTGGAACCACAGACATTGCGACATCGAATAACAATCTCGATGTAATAGGCTCACGATTCTCGGGGACGGGCATGGATTTGGGCGAGAGCAAACCGTAAACGATGATAAACAAGATATAGAGTGTTCCAAGCAGCAAGCCCGGGAACAAAGCACCCATGAACAAATCACCGAGGCTGATCGCCAACTGGTCGGACATAATAACGAGCATAATCGACGGTGGGATCAGGATACCGAGCGTACCGGACGCAGCGATTGTGCCTGTCGCGATAGGCTTGGAATACCCTTGAGCCATCATGGTCGGAATGGCCATAACACCAAGCAACACCACGGATGCGCCAATAACGCCCGTGGACGCGGCGAGGATGATACCGATGACCATAACAGTCAGCGACAGGCCACCTTTGAGCGCGCCGAAAAGGACCTGCATGGATTTCATCATCTTGGTCGCAACGCCGGATTGATCCAGCATCAGACCCATATAGATGAACATCGGCAAGGCCACCAAAACCGGATTCTTGATGATCCCACCGAAGAAACGTCCGCCGTTTGCAAACAGCTTGATATAGCTGATGCCTGTGCGTTTGAATTCGATGTATTCGTTAATTAGCTTTTTGCTGGGATCGAGGACAACCTCGCCCACTAATACGAAAAGCAGACTTACACCGACAAGGGCGTAAACAACGGGGATACCGCGAAATAGCATCACAATGAATGTGATGAACATGAGCAGAACCATCCACTGGTTGAGGTCCATGAGGCCTCCGAAGAACGATAGAATTTCCATAGGTTATGCTTTCGAGGAATTGCTGCGGTTTCGCCAGAAACTGACGGCCGCGATGATAATCAGAAGAACGAGACCATACCAAAGGACATGGTCCAGTAATGGCTCTTTGCCAATGCGTCGGGACACTATTTCGTCGTTAGTAAAGCGAACATACCACCAGAGGATATAGTAAACGCCACGATCTGCGACGAACCATAATGTCGGAAAAGCTGCAATCATGGTTTTCCAAAGCACGGGCGTGGTGATCTTAACCAAATTCCGGTGCAATACCGCAAAAGCTGCGATAACGGCTGCCCAGAAAAGAACCGGCATGGACATCTTAAGCATATAAAGGCCGTGTAAGCCATTCGGGCTGTCGGAGCCTTCCTTAACCAACCATGACGCATAAGAATAATGCATTAGAATGTCGGACATCATCGCCAAAAACGGCAACAGCAACCAGCCCAGCGCGAATATTTCGATACGGGCTTTCTTTTGGTCAGAGAAATTCTCGTGGAAAATATCGACCCGAACGTGGCTATCGGTGGTTATTGCATAACCAAAACCAGTAATCATCGCAAAGCCGTAGAGCCACCATTGGGCATCATCCAGCCATGCTTGGTTCATACCGAATTTACGTAAAAATACCTGTGAAACAATTGCAATCATCAGGATTGGAAACAGCCAGGCAGCTACATTTCCGATATTGATCATCAGCCGGTCGCCCCACAAATGGTTTTCGCGATTGCGTTCGCCCGGATCAGACGTCGCGAGTACGTGATCAATGGTGTCCGTGTTAAATTCTGACATCGGAAGTCTTTCCCCCATATTCTAGAAAAAATGGCGACCATCGAAATGGCCGCCATTTAGGTTGTTACGCGTTATTTACGCGGAAGATAGATGTTCTGATTCCAGATCGCGTAACCTGCGCGATACTCTTCAAGATCAGCCCAGACTTCCTGGAAGAACGCGTCGCCGTCGGCTAGTTCAACAACAACTTCATTCCAAGCGCCCTCGAATGCTTCCAGCATTTCAGGAGCCCACTGCTTGATGATCACACCGTTGTCACGAGTGTTCTCAACCATAGCGGCGTAGTTTGTAGCTTCGCCTTCAGCAAGGTTGGTAGTGATGTTTGCAAGACAAGCAACTTCGATCTGGTTCTTGGCTGTATCGGAAAGGTCTTCCCAAACATCGCCGTTTACTAGCAATTCGAACAATGTCGAAGGCTGATGCCAACCAGGGTAGTAGTTGTACTTGGCAATTTTGTGGAAGCCAAGACGCGCATCAATACGAGGCATGGAGAATTCGGTCGCATCAATCGCGCCGCGCTCAAGTGCCGGGAAGATGTCCGACGCGCCGAGAAGCGATGTCGATACGCCCAGTTTTTCCATGGCTTTAGCACCAAGACCGAAGAAACGCATGTTCAGGCCCTGAAGGTCTGCAACAGTGTTAATTTCTTTCTTGAACCAACCGGAAGTTTCCGGTGCGATAACACCACAAGGTGTCACGTGTACGTTATAGCCGTTTTCGTCATACATGCGCTGCCAAAGGTCGGCACCGTCATCATACAGAATCCAACCTAGGAATTCGCCAGCTTCTGGGCCGAAAGGCACAGCAGCAAACAAAGAGGCCGCATTGATTTTGCCCTGCCAGTAACCGGATGTAGCGAAAGCTGAGTCGACGGAACCATTGGACACCGCGTCAAGCGCTTCTAGTGTAGGTACCAGTTTGCCTGGATCGAAATGTTCAAATTCAACATCCGAAGAAATGCCATTGATTTTGGAAACAAAATCAGTCGCCGCTGTACCAAGGATTGGCAAGTTTTTACCAAATGCCGAAGTCATTTCTAGTTCTGTTTGTGCAGTTGCTGCGGTGCTCACAAGAGCAAGGCCCGCGACTGCCGCGAGTAGATTCTTTTTCATCATTACCTCCCATAAAAGATGAACGACCAATGGCCGTTGCGCGTACCGTACCTTACTTGCTCTCTTTGGTAAAGTTTTATTACCAAAATACATCAACTTGATTTGAGCGTGGTGATTTGCAAGTTGAACTCGATTTCAGCAGCAATACTGCAACGGATGAGGCCGGTCTGTCTTATGAGCGGTTTGCTAATGGTGACGCCGTAAATCGGTCATGAACAAATTGACATTGGACAAAAACTGGCATCAAGTTTGCGCAACAGTGAGCGGGGGAAACAGTTGCTCGATTCCAGCATAGAACGTATTCGCAGACTTCCGATTTGGCAGGGCGAAGTTACAATTGCCCCGCTTGACGGAGGACGAACGAATCTCAATTATGTTGTCGCGGATGGGTCTGGCAAATACGTTGCTCGAATTGGGGAAGACATCGTCGAGCATCACGTTATGCGTTTCAACGAGCTTGCCGCAAGCCGTGCGGCGCACGCGGCGGGGCTGTCACCCGCCGTAGTTTATGCACAGGACGGTTTGACAGTTCTGGAGTTCGTAAAAAGCAAAACTTTTTCGGCAGCAGAGGTGCAGCAGCAACATAACCTTGAGAAAATCGTGCCTCTCGTGCGGTCGTGTCACATGAATGTTCCGACGCACCTGCGTGGCCCGGTTCTAGTCTTTTGGGTGTTCCATGTGATCCGCGATTATGCCGCGAAACTCAAGGAAATCGGCAGCCCACACGCGACGCTGGTCTCTGAGCTTCGAGCGATCGGAAGCAAACTTGAAGCTGACGCGGGCCCGTTTGACATGGTGTTCGGGCATAATGACCTGCTTGCCGAAAATATCCT
>CALCGO010000364.1 GCA_937901055.1 uncultured Rhodobacterales bacterium | reverse complement strand
GTAACAGCATGGCAATTACCGTTTGCCATGCGAGAGTATCTGCATAAAGGTCCACATCCCCGCCCATCTGTTTCGCTACAATGTATCCGTTGGATGCTGCGGGGACGGCCAAAACCAAAACACCGGCAAGCGTTTGCGTTGGGTTTAAGCCCGCCACCTGTGACAGCGCGATGAAAAGTGCCGGGCAAAGCGCTAGACGAAAAATAATGCCTGCCCAGACGGGAAAAGAATTCTTAGACAAGCGCTTCAAGCTGATCCCGGCGCCTACGGCAAGAAGGCCAACGCCTAGCGCGGAGCGTCCGATCAGGTCTAATGTTTGGAGAATTGGCTGGGGTAGAACTACACCTGACAGATTTAGCGCTAGGCCGACTAAACAGGCTTGGACAAGCGGGTTTTTGAATACGGTTTTGAATATCATGCTGAGGGTCGCGCGGCCCGTTCCAAACACGGCAAGAACAATGATATTTGCGATATTGATCAGGGGTATCAGCACGGCCATCGCGACAGCTATTAATGCAAATCCCTCTGGTCCAATAAGCAGTTCAGCAGCGGCTAATGCGATAAATGCGTTCCAGCGTGTTGTCGTTTGGAAAATCGTAGTGAAAGCGGAGTTTGGCAACTGTTCTTGGCTTAATATGCGCCGTAGCAGCAGAACCAAAAGGCCTGCGATAGTGAGTGCGCCCACCAGTACCAATATCATTGAACCGAATTTGGATACGGATAGATCAGACCCCGCGATCGCTCTGATCAGTACGACGGGAATTAGGAGGCGGAAACTGAGAGTTTCAATCCCTTCCCATCGTTCGTGCGGCAGGAATTTTGTGGCTACCATTGCATATCCGCACACTAATGTGAGGAATATCGGCAGGATTGAAAGCGCAATAGTCATAGTTCGGTTTCTACATTTGAAAGTAGGCACTCTGTCTGATTTTTATTGCGCTTTCAAGATGTCCGTTGGGGAACGGTCCATTGCTTAGGCGATTGCCCCAAATGCGAAACCAGCAACCATTGCACCGAATATGCCTAGTGACATGTAGGTGAAGAAAACCCTTGGTTTTACCAGCGACCAGACGGCGGTCATGGCGGGGATTGAACTTACGGCTCCGGCAACCATAAAGGCCATTGCGGCGCCTGCGGTCATGCCTTGTTCCATTAATCCGGCCAGCAGGGGCGGGGCGATGTAGCCGTTCAGGTACGCGGGGGCACCGATCAGGGCGCTTAGAATTACAGGTTTTGGACCTTCACCGCCAAGCACGCCAGCGATCAGGTCGGCAGGGACGTAGGTGATCATCAAGGCTTCAAGAAGGTAGGCCAATGACATCCATTTCAGCAAAAACAACATATTCTCTTTGCCAAGTTCCATGAAGGTGGCGCGGCGTGGAGCTTCCACCCAGAATTTCCAGACCGGTTTTTGATCAATGGGGGAGGGGCCGCAACCGCAGCCAGCGCTTTTACGCGGGCGCAGAACGTTTTTGTAGGCCCCGGTTTTCACCAAAAAACTGACGATGAACCCACCCGCTAGGCCAAGTAGTACGGCGGTGACGGCTTTGGCGATTGCGAAGTTCCAACCCAGCGCGCCTGCGGTGATTAGCAAAGACGGGGGATCAACCAGCGGGGACGCGAGCCAGAACGCCATAACGGGGCCAAGCGGTACGCCCATGGCCAGGAGGCCTGCGATGAAGGGGATGACTTCGCATGAACAGAACGGGGCAAGGCCACCGACCAGCGCGGCGAGGATAATCATGCGGTATTCGCGGCCCTTGAAAACGTTGGCGATGATTGCCTCGGCACCGCTTGCGCTTAGGTAGGCGATCGTGACGACCGCGAACAGGATATAGGGCGCAGTGCCCCCAAGCGCGCGGATGGCAATTTCGATGATCGCGCCCATGTTGCGTGGGTCAAGAACGGCAATCAGCGCGAGGATCAACACGATCATGCCCCACGGCGACCACAAAGGTGACAGGAGTTTTAGCGGGTTGCGGGGCGTTGGGCTGGTTAGGTCAGACATGGACTTGCTCCAATTCCAGTTCGGGCAGTGCGTCGACGCAGCATTCGTTTAGCAGGAATTCTGCGAGGGCGTGGAGTTGGTCATAGTTGGCGATGTTGAACATCGCACGGCCTTGTTTGACCTGTTTGATGACGTTGCCATCGGCAAGGTGTTTCAGATGGTGCGTCAGGGTGGAGGCTGGGATGTCCAGTTTTTGCTGGATGTCGCCCGTGGTTAGGCCTGCCTCGCCAGAGCGTACCAAAAGGGTCAGAACCTGTAGCCGTGGGCCCGAGCCGACGGCGGCGAAACCAGTGCTTGCGGAATTTATGTTCATTAATGCCTCCATAAAACTAGTTTTATAGTTATAATGGTGCGTCCAATTTTGCAAGAAGATATTGTATGTTTATTCGGCAGAGGGTTTCCGTGACCTGATCACACGAAAAAGCGCGACGATCAAAACGATAACTGCAATCATTTGCCAGACGGTTGTGATGTCCCACCGCTTGATTAGCCCCGAAAAGACGAAGGCAGAGATTGCGCCCCCCCCGCGCAGCACAAGGCTGAAGATGCTTTGCATGGTGGAGCGGATGTCGTCTGAGGTCTCGTTATTCAGCATTGTCATGGCGGGCGGGTTGAACATGGATATGAACAGCATCATCGCCATATAAGCCGCGAGAAATGGACCGAGGGTTGTTTGAATCGCGATGACATACATCCCTAATGCCAGAATAAACGGCAGGACTTTTACTTGCACAGCGGGGGATGCGTTGAATTTATCGGCGATGAAACTGATCAGCATGGGGCCAATGATGGCCATGGCGAAATACCCGGCGGTTGCCCAACCCAGTACAGCATAGGATGGCTCGCCCACGATCTGGATTAGGCGGGGTTGCCAGTACGCCTCGATTATCACCATCGCCAAACCAAGGGTAGCGCCGACCAGCAACAGGTCGCGGATGATTGGGTGCGTGATACTGAAACGGACCGCGGCGCCGATCTGCTTAACGAGTTCGTGCTTGTTGGCGGTTTGCGTGCGGGATTCGCCTTCGCTAAATAGGTAGGGCGTGAGAAGTAGGTGAGTTGTTCCCAGCGACGCCGCGACGATCAAATTCCACGTGGTTGGTGGAAAGCCGTCAATCGCGGGAAGGATGTTCGGGATGTAGCCGCCGGCGATAGCCCCGACGGTAAGGCCTGCTGCCATGGAGGCTTGAAAGGTCGAGATGTAGGATTGCAGTTTTTCGCCGTTCCCATCGGTTTTGATTTGCTCCACGTACCAAGCGTCTATGGTGCCGCTGTTCAGCGCTTCGGCAAGTCCGAGCAGGACCATGACGCCAAGAAGGAACCAGAAATTGAAGGCGAAAATGGCGCTGGCTAGAGCCAGAAGAACCACGACCCGCGAGATGCGGTATACTTTGATGCGGCCGTGAATGTCAGCCAGCGCCCCAAAGGGTAGCTCGAACGCTGCAGTTGATACAACGACAGCGCCGAACAGCAGGCCGATTTGCCAAACCTCGACGCCCTTTTCCAATATGAACATGCCTTGCACGGCAAGGAATATGCCGAAAGTTACGCCCGAGAACAGCTCGTGGGTTATCAGGCGGGCTTTAAAGTTCATGGGCAATCCCTTTGGTTTTGGCGGGAGTATAGAGGGGGATTTCAAGCGAGCAACACCTGTCGTGCGTATCGCAGACAGATTTATCCAACTCCCTCTTTCATCTAGTTTCGATTAGGCTTAGCATAAATCCAGACTATTGGTGAGGGGATCCGATGAGCAACGAAATTAACTACGGCCAGATGATGCAAAAGGCGATGCAAGGATTGCTGAAAAGCATTCTTGAACGTGTTGCGAACGAAGGTCTGCCCGGCGATCACCACTTTTTCATTACCTTTGATACACGCCACCCCGGTGTGGATATGGCCGATTGGTTGAAAGAATCCTATCCCGAAGAGATCACCATCGTGATGCAGGAATGGTTCGACGGGTTGGCGGTTATGCCCGACCGTTTCACGGTGACGTTGAATTTCAATGACACGCCGGAGCCGATGGTTATTCCGTTTGATGCGATCCGCACATTCGTTGATCCATCGGTCGAGTTCGGGTTGCGGTTCGATGCGCAGGATAGCGTGGACGATTTTGAAGAACTACCTGATTTTGATGACGAAGACGATGACGACGAACCCCATAAGGACGCCGAAGTTGTAAGCTTGGACGCGTTCAGAAAACCGACATAACGGCGGGGTTGATGGTCATCCCTATTGGAGGATGAGGCCATGAAGACCAACGTATTATTTATTGTGCTGATGACTTTCACAATGTCGTTGGTGTGGATGATTTCGGCGGGGGCCTTTATGGGCATGGTCGGAGCTTTACCAACGGCCGAGCTGGATCCGGTTGAGTCGGCGCTGTCCACGTTACCAATGGTACTAGTCAGTTTTCTGAACGTGGTGGTGGTCGCATGGTTCGTGAACCGTTCCCATTTGCGCGGCTTCAGTCTGGGTTTTCGGGTGTTTTTCCTTTTGTTTGGCGTGATGTTTTTCATGACACAAATTGAAACGCTTATGTTCAACTCCGCAATCGAGATGCCGTTGGCCGTTGTCGGTGCAACCGTGGCCTCGGGTGGCTTGGCTACGTTAAGCGTAGCGATCTTGTCGGTATTTTACCGCCGTAAACTTGGCGCACCTAAGATGAATAGCACATGGGTGGATCCGTCTAGAAACGTTACCAAATTGCTGATCCTGGCGATAACCTACATGATTATATATTTTGTGTTCGGGTATTATATCGCATGGCAAGTGCCCGAACTACGGGTATTCTATACAGGGTCCACATACATACTTCCGTTCGGCGCCCATATGGTTGGCGTTCTTCGCAGCGACACAGCCTTGCCAATGTTCCAGATCGTACGTGGCCTGATGTGGGCAGGGCTTGGATACGCCGCAATTGTCGGACTGGGCAATGCCAAAGCATGGGAGCGGACAATTCTGGTTGGATTGATCTTGAGTGTTGGGTTATCCACACCGTTATTGATTCCAAACGAGTTTATGCCATTTGAAATTCGTTCGGGGCATTTTCTGGAACTGCTGGCCGAGAATTTCCTCTTTGGCGTGTTGGTTGCTTTGTTTTTCCGACCTAGGGCGCGGGGGTAGGCCGAGGCGGGTCTATGGGAAAGACATTTAGTTGAGTCATATATGAAACACGAACCAATTACATTGGGCGATAAGCTGGCGCCGGTTGAACCCCAAAAGCCACGTTCCAGTTTTGGGGCGTGGTTGCGAAACACAGTATATACGATCCTGAACCTTTTCGTGCTTACCGCAATTGCAGCCTTACCTTTGTGGTGGTTTTTGATGCGCCCTGATATGAGCCGAAATACGATGTTGGGCCTTTTGGTGGTGCTGATTGTATTCTGGGTGTTCGTCTATCGTCGGCGTGGCACTGTTTATCGCGGTAAAAAGACAACGCATCCCAAGATACATTCATTGTTGGCCAACGATCATCAGAAGTTCATGCGTGATTTGCGATTGGATGCGAAGACGGTTATTTTTGATGGCAGCAATATTTACCATTTTGGGCGCGACAATGGATTAGATGCGCAACCACTTGGAGCGATCGCGCATCAACTTCGGATCGAAGGGTATCGCGTTGTTTGCTTCTTTGATGCCAATATTTTTTACACACTCATCGACCATGGTGCATTCCCAGCCACCCAACAACACTCCGTGCACTTACTCCAAGACATTTTCGGGCTGAGGAGGGATGAAATATATGTAGTGCCCGGCGGGGCTCAGGCGGATCAATACGTGCTGAACAGTCTGAAGTACCTGCCCATATCATTTGCCGTGAGTAACGACCAGTTTCGCGATTATAAGAAGAAATACCCAAGCGTAATGAAGGGTGACCAATGGCGCAAAGGTGTTCTAATTTCAAAGAACGAGATCAAGTTGCAGCAACATCGATTCCAGACACCGGTCTGGGTGCAATAAAAAACGGCGGCTTGGATTGCTCCAGCCGCCGTTCAAATTCTTTCGGGTGGGCGCAATGCCCGCCAACCAGCTTACTCAGCTAGTTTGAGGTCTGTTGCAGATTCTTTACCGTTACGGCCTGTTTCCAGTTCGAACTCTACTTTCTGGTTGTCGTTCAAGCCGGAAAGGCCTGCGCGTTCAACTGCAGAAATGTGTACAAACACGTCGCTGCCGCCGTTGTCTGGTGCGATAAAGCCGTAGCCTTTAGTTCCGTTAAACCATTTTACTGTGCCCGTAGCCATCAGTAGTACTCCTTGAATATTACCGCCCACGAAATGTGACGGCTTGGTGCGGTTTGTCTTTTGTAGTGAACCGTCTGTCTTCAAAGGAGGGTCATCGGGTCTGCAAAAACTTACTTCACGAGGCGCATATGGCCTATGTTTTTTAATAAATCAAGGTTTATATGCATTTAAGTTCCCGACTTAAGGATAAGTTAATGCAACTATATGGCCTGAAAACCTGCGATACCACACGTAAAGCCCTCAAGACCTTGCGAGAGGCAGGGCGAGAGGTGACATATATAGATGTACGCACCGACGGAGTTCCCGCGGATTTACTTAGCTGGTTTTTGGTCGCTTTTGGTGACGAGCTTGTAAATAAGCGATCAACCACGTGGCGAGGCTTAAGTGATTCTGAAAGGGCAGGGGACGCGCTTGCATTGCTTTTGGCGCATCCAACGTTGATGAAGCGACCCGTTATCCACGCGGATGAGGATTTTTATCTAGGCTGGGGAAAAGATGTTCAAGCGGCGTTGATCGGGTGATCGGCACGCCCTACATATATCTGACTATATATATGGGAGTGATAATTTGAAAAACGCAGCAATGGTTTTGGGGATTATCGGCGGGGTCGTCGGCATGATCGTGGGCTTCTTCGTTTACGGTTGGGTCGTGTTCACTGACTGGTTCAACGGCGAGGTTACCGATGTGATCGAGGTTTCCGCGAATGCAGGCCGTTGGCAGATGGTTGGTCTGGTGGCGCCGATATTAGCAATTGCAGGCGGGGCGATGTCGACCCAGCGTCCGATGATAGGCGCGATTCTAATGTTTGTATCGGCAGCGGGTATGTATTGGGGGTTGGGATTCAGCGTCTTTACTATGTTCCCTATCGCAATGTGTGGTTTGGCAGCCGTTTTAGGAACCATTGGTGCCACATCTAATAGCGATTGAGGAATCATTAGCTGATTAACCGTGGTTCTCGGGTCGATTTTTCAGCGTAATCCGCCCATCGACGCAATAAATTAACGTGGAACCTAGGGACATTAGACATAAAATTGCTTTTGCAAATTAAATTCGATAAACTGTAATTTAGGTGTTGCGCGACTCGTTGGTGGGGTC
>CALCGO010000363.1 GCA_937901055.1 uncultured Rhodobacterales bacterium | reverse complement strand
TGTTCATGGGACCGACATAGCTTGATCAAACCCGGCCAACAACTTGGCAATACCCATGCGGCTATTGCTGACGCAGCATCTTTTTGCACATGCGACGGACTTGCAGCTACGACGCAGCCAGCGTCGCGGAGGCAGCCATTGCCTGCTGGTGTAGAAGGGCTGATCACAAGCGCACTTTCGCGGCTTTTTGTTTGGACACGAAAGACGCGGGGCTTTCGGGATTGTTTCAGGTGCTGCTATCACTGGCCCAGAAAACTCGTAAGAGCGCAGCGCGGCATTGCACCCATTCGGCATCGTTGTAAGACATCAGGCAAACCAACTCTTCACGGCGCGTTGTCGAAAAGGACGGGCCGAGGCAGGTCAGATTTGTGATTGCACAAAAGTTGGCTGCATCCGTATGCTGAAACGGGTCAAATCGTATCTCTGCAGAGGATGCCTCGAATCCGGCGTGGCCACGCTAGGTCCAGTTCGCATCGTTCAAGTTTTCGCGCGTTATCACTTCGACCGGTACTGAAGAGATCTGCACTTCACGGTGTTCCAGCCTTGCTATCACAGCGCTTACAGCGCGTTCAGCGATCAATTGCATGTTTTGATGGACTATGAACTGCATCGCACCATCGAGGATGTATTCCCTTGTTTTTCCAGTCAGGTTGTGGCCGATGAATTTGACATCATTCGTCAAGTTTTTCTCTCTCAAGGCGCGGACGACACCTTCATTCCCACCCCCTACATTATAGATCCCTACGACATCAGGGTGCATTTCAAGAACCTCAAGAATTGCATTGTAGTTACCAATCATATCATCCTGTCCGCTCACAGTCTGAATCGCTTCAAGATGCGGGCAATCACTTCGCAAATATGCGCGGAACCCCATTTCGCGATACTCATGGCTGCGATAAAGTTGCCCTCCGGAAAGCACGACGACCTTACCGCCCTGGGAGCAGGATAGCCCCATTAACAATCCCGCTGTGCGGCCACCCGCGCGGCTATCGCTTCCAACGAACCCAATGAGTGGCGCATGAGCAAGGGGTGATACCAAGGCCAAACAGGGAATGTTCCGTAACTTGAGATGCTCGACCGCATCGCGTACACGTTGATCTTCGAGCGCTTGAAAGGCGACCGCATCGATGCCTTGTCCTTCGCACGATCGCAACTTTCGTGCCAGAACTGCCGGTTCCATCTTGGTCGTGAAGATGCATTCAATCGTCGCGTTACCCTGTTCTCCAAAGCGCTGAAAGCACTCGCCTAGGAATTCGGTTGACGGGCCAGCGACCTCTGGCAAAAACACCTTCAGGCGCCATGGCTTTCGCCGATTTTGGATCTGAGAGCCTGTCTCGATGGATTTTTTGGCCTGCAGCACCCGTTGACGGGTGGCTTCCTTAACGCGCCCTCGTTCATTCAGCACCCGGTCAACGGTTGCGATTCCCACGCCAGCAAGCCTCGCGATTTCGGATTGCTTTGCGTGACGCTGCATGGGGGCGCCGTCAGATTCAGTATGATTATCCATCATTTCACATCAATATCACATTAATTGAGAGTAACAACACCTCAAAAGTCATCAATCGTGTATAAATGATGTGTTTTGCTTTGCATTTACGCGCCTCGCAAATAGACAGTTTGCACCGAGCTTTAGCTCTTAGGGAGGATACCATGAAACTATCTACCAAACTCTTTGCCGTTGCTGGTGTTGTACTTGCGGGAACGGCCGCAAGTGCGCAGGACTTTACTTTCAAATATGGCAACTCGCAGCCGGACACGTCAATTCGCTCGCAAACAATGATGTTCTTTGAGACCGAGCTAGAAACACGTTCCGGTGGCCGTATCGAAGTTGAAAACTTCTTCGGTGGTACAATCGGTAACGAGCGTGAAATGATGGACCAGGTTACTTCTGGTTTGATCCAAGGGACACGCGGTGGTTTCTTTGCCGATGCATCTGGTGCGTTCAACATCTACCAGTTGCCATTCCTTGTTGCGAATTGGGACGAAATGCAGTGTCTGGTGGGCAGCGATTTCACTGACAGCATCGAAGTGCGTGCGGCAGAAAATGGTTACCATATTCCAGCAACTGGCATCAGCCAAGGTTTCCGCGCCTATACAAACAACGTGCGTCCTATCACAAGGGTCGAAGACCTCGCTGGTCTGAAAATTCGCGAACCACAATCTGATCTGATGATCGCGACGGGGACTGCACTTGGTTCAGTACCAATCGCGATGCCGTTTGGGGAAACATACCAGGCGTTCCAGCAGGGCGTGATCGACGGTCAGCACAACCCACCACAGAACATCTGGGACTATAACGTTCACGAAGTTCAGAAATACTTGTCTTTGACAAACCACATGACGGGTCCTGACCCGCTGATCGTTAACAAAGCATGGTATGATGGATTGCCTGCTGATCTTCAGGAAATTTTTGACGAAGTCGCAGTTGAAGCTCTTGCGATGTCTGACTCCTTGTATCGTGAAGCTGAAACGAGTGTGATCGACGACATGAAGGCATTTGTTGAGATCAATACACTTGATGCTGAAGCGCTGGTTGGTTTCCAGGAGGCTGTTGCACCGGTCTATGCCCAGATGATCGATGCCGGTCACTTCTCCCAGGCTGACGTTGACGCTGCTCGTGCGGCTGCGCAATCCTGTAACTAACATAGCAAAAGGTTCGGGCCTAATTTCGTTGGGCCCGAACTTTTTAGTGGGGGGGGCAAAATGGAACAACTTGAAAGAGCCAATAGAATTTTGACCTATCTACTGGAAGCAGTGATGGTCATTTTGTTTGCGGTCTTCCTAATCATTGTCGTTACAAAGGTGATCCTGAGACCCTTTGACACTGCGATCTACGGTGTCGATGAACTGGTGAAAATCGCCTTCCTGACCACAAGCGCCATTGGTGGCGCGGTCGCAATTTCAAAGCGTGAGCATATCGCGATCACCTTTTTCATCGACATCATGCCGCGCGCAATCAAGATTGGCCTTTACGTGTTGGGGCTTGCGCTGATCGCGGCGCTAAACGCAACGCTTGTTTATCTATCTATCGATTGGATCGCCGGTCCCGGAAACAACATCTGGCAACCCTTCGGCATGCGCCAGTCTTATGTTTTTGTTGTGGTTCCGATCGCTTGCTCTCTTGCAGTGGCTTTCAGCCTTGTAAAGATCATCCTTACCCTCGCTGGCCGTGAAAACACTGACATACTTTATATGCCGGAAGACTAATATGTTCATTCTCCTTGGGTCACTCTTCGTCTTTTTGCTTATCGGTGTGCCGGTTGCCTATGCTTTGGGCTTGGCATCCGTAGCCTATTTCATGTTGGAAAGCCCCGCCGCGCTTGGCTTTGTGGTGCAACGGTTCTTTTCCGGCATCAACAACTATCCGCTGGTCTCTCTGCCTTTCTTCATCCTGATGGGGCTGGTGATGAATTCGGGCGGGATCACGCGCCGTCTGCTTGATCTCGCGATGTTCTTTGTCGGTCGCTTCAAAGGCGGCCTTGGGCATGTAAACGTAGTGGCGTCGATGATTTTTGGAGGTATCTCGGGATCGTCGGCTTCAGATACTGCTTCTATCGGAGCAGTTCTTATCCCCGAGATGACCAAGCGCGGTTACCCCATCGAAGTGGCTTCCGGGATCACCGTGGCCTCTTCAACCATGGGGATGATCATTCCGCCGTCGGTGCCAATGATCATCTATGCCATCGCGGCAGAGGAATCGATTGGGCAGTTGTTTCTAGGCGGCATCATTCCGGGTATCATGGTTGGCCTGATGCAGATGCTGGTGATCGCTTATCTCGCCCGCCGCAACGGCTATCCAACAGAAGTGGTGCCTTTCAGCCTCAAGGCTGCTTGGCAAGAGCTGCGCAATTCAGCGCCTGTTTTGATCATGCCGATCATGATTGTGGGGTCGGTTGTCTTTGGTTTTGTGACCCCGACGGAAACCGCGGGCGCGGCTGTTGTCTATGGGTTGATCATCGGCTTTTTCCTTGTCGGACTCTCGGTGATCAAGGAACTGCCCACCGCGATGCGTCAGGCGATTATCATGTCGTCGAAAATCATGATGATCATCGCCTTTAGCCAGGTATTCATCACAGTGCTGGCGTTGGAGCGGGTGCCAAACCAGATCAGTGACTTTATCACTGGTTTTGGCCTTGGTCCAACCGGGTTCATTCTTTTGACTGCGCTGTTGATCTTGTTGGCTGGGACATTTATCGACGTCAGCCCTGCGATCTTGTTGATGACACCTGTACTATTGCCTGTTGCAGAGAAGATGGGAATTTCCGGCGTTCATTTCGGTGTTGTCATGATCTCGGGTCTCGCTGTTGGTGCCTGTACGCCGCCGGTGGGGAATTGCCTGAATGTCTGCGCGGCGATTTCTCGACTGCCTATTGGCAAGATATTTCTGGGTACGGCGCCCTTCCTGATGGCAAATGTCCTGGTCCTGATCCTGATTTGCCTGTTTCCACAACTGGTCCTTTGGATCCCAGGTGCTGTGTACGGAAACTAAACAAGATTACGGGCAGCGGGGTGTCTAACGGACCCGCCCGGCGCAAACGCGCTGAAACCCTCGCAGCTCGCAGACGCCCGTACGGGCGCCAAAATGAAGCGCGTTTCGGTGAAGATGCCGGACGGAAAAAGGAAGATGGATATGCGCGTAGGTGTAATTGGACTAGGGGATATGGGCAGTGGTCTGGCCAAAAACCTGATTAAGAATGGGTTCGAAACAACAGGATTTGACCTGAGCGACGCACGGATGAGCGCGTTGAAAGAGATGGGCGGCAATGCAGCGTCCAGCGTCTTCGACGTCGCAAAGAATGCAGACATTGTTTACGTCATGGTGATGAACGGCGGGCAAGCCAAGGCGGTAATTCTGGGCGAAGACGGTCTAATCTCTCACATGCCCAAAGGCGGTGCCGTAATCCTGACCGCGACAATCAAACCGTCCGAGGTGCGCGAGATTTCTGTCGCGATGGAAGGATCTGGAATTCATTTGATCGACAGCCCTGTTTCCGGCGGTTTTCCCGGAGCACAGGGCGGCACACTGACTATGATGGCTGCGGGTTCCCCGGAGGTTTTGGATGAATACCAGCCGGCTATGGAGGCGGTCTCGAAAACCATCCATCGGGTTGGCGAACGTGCGGGTGACGGGCAGGTAATGAAATCCTGTTTGCAAACGCTGATTGGGTCGATCTTCGGCGCAACTTTTGAAGCGGCATCTTTAGCAGCAAAGGCCGGTGTTTCCGGCCAAGCATTGTACGACGTGTTCTCGACTTCGGGGGCCAGCTGCGGTGTGGCTAATGGCGCGCTGGAAAATATCATCGACCGTAAGTTTGAAGGCACTGGGTCGGGTATCGGCACCATGCACAAAGATCTGACCATCTCGCTCAATATGGCTGAGGAGCTAGGTGTGCCGCTTTTGATGGCCTCAACAGCGATGCAGATTTTCCATCAGGGCAAATCAAAATATCCCGAGGGTGACAATTGGGTCTGCACACGGGTCATGGAAGAAATCGTCGGCGCTGAACTGCACCGCTAAAAAGGACAAACAGATGAAACTAGGTGTAATTTGCGACGGCATCAGCCGTGATTTGAAACATACCGTCGATGTGATGGATGAATTCGACCTTGAATATGCGGAGCTGCAATTCGTTGGCGATACAGAAGTGGGCGATCATTCAGCACAAGAAATCAAAGAGATCGACACGTTGCTGCGCGACCGCGGCAAGCCTGTGTCTTGCCTCTCGCGCCATATCTTTGCTGGGATGACGGGCGCG
Source organism: uncultured Rhodobacterales bacterium (assembly GCA_937901055.1). GTDB lineage: Bacteria > Pseudomonadota > Alphaproteobacteria > Rhodobacterales > Rhodobacteraceae > NORP23. Next base: position 1,091 of record CALCGO010000363.1, on the reverse strand, counting down.
AATGTGCCGGGCGATGAACTGCACACCAAACATATGGATTCGCTAAAACGTGTGATCGACATGGCGCATGTTGTCGGCAGCCCATTGGTGCGCATCATGACACCTAAGAAGGAGCAAATCCTGTGGGGTCGTGGCGGTGCTGAGAAATGGAACGTGGCCCATGGGGCATGGGACAAAATGCTTCCCCTGATCGCCCCTGCGATTGACGTTGCCAAGGATGGCGGAGTGACACTTGTTGTTGAAACCGGCAATGGCACGATGGTCAATTCGAACTATACCGGCCGCAAGCTGATTGATGATCTGGATGCCAAGGGCACGTTGAAAATCCTCTGGGATCCGGCCAACAACTTTTGGTGCCATGAACAAGCCTACCCGGCCGGATATGAAGAAGCCAAGGACGGCTATCTTGGCCATATCCACATCAAGGATGTGCAGGTTGATACCCCGCGCGCGACGCTCGAAGTGAAGCGTATGGGGGAAGGCCAGCTTGCGGATCAGTTCCAGCCAATGGCTGATGCGCTGCGCGCGGATGGCTATGACGGTGTCATCAGCTTCGAAAGCGTGTTCCATCCAGGAAACGGCAATTTCGAAGATGGCTTCCGCAAGTGTATTGGGCTTTTCAAAGAGCTTTACGCTTAACTGTTTGATGGCGTTTGGCCGCTGAAACATGAAATTTGATTTGGCGCGGGGGACGTCGGCGTAGAGGTTCTGCCGTAACGCTCCCGTGCCAAATTTTCGAGGTATAGATCCGCTATGTGGCAAACCTCGGTCGTCGCGCCTTGCGGGTACCCCTCATAAGTCCTCATTGGTTGGGAAGGTGGAACAAATTGAGTGTTCTTGATCTGATTACAATAGGCCGCTCCTCGGTGGATCTTTACGGCGCGCAGGTTGGCGGGCGGTTAGAGGACATGGGGTCTTTTGACAAATACATTGGTGGCTCGCCCACCAACATTGCCTGCGGCACGGCGCGATTGGGTCTGAAATCAGCGGTGATCACGGGCGTCGGCGACGAACATATGGGCCGCTTTATCGTTGAGCAATTGCAGCGCGAAGGCGTGGTGATCGAAACCGAAAATGACACCGAAGTAGGC
>CALCGO010000362.1 GCA_937901055.1 uncultured Rhodobacterales bacterium | reverse complement strand
ACTGCTAATAGTCTTACTCTCTCTTGTATTCGTTACTTGTTCAAAGCCGCAATCGGATACCGCGCCTAACATATTGTTCATCCTTGCCGACGATTTGGGTTATGGCGATGTAGGTTGTTTCGGGCAGCAGTACATAAAAACGCCTAACATAGACAAATTGGCCACGCAGGGAATGAAGCTTACGCGCCATTACTCCGGTTCACCTGTTTGCGCGCCGTCACGTTGCGTGTTACTTACTGGAAAGCACACCGGAAATGCTTATATTCGTGATAACGACGAGATGAACGAGCGCGGCGATGTCTGGAACGACCCTGCATTAGAAGGGCAACGTCCACTCATCCAATCCGAAATAACGATGGGCGAACTGTTTCAAGATGCAGGTTATAACACTTCGTTTATTGGCAAATGGGGGCTTGGTTGGACGGGTACGGAAGGAGATCCCAATGCGCAAGGCTTTGATCACTTCTTTGGTTATATTTGCCAACGCGTAGCGCACAATTATTACCCCGACCATTTACACCGTAATGAGCAAACGATAAGCATCAACCCGGATGGTAGCGAAGTCGATTACGCGGCCGACTTGATGGCGAACGAGGCCCTAGATTTTTTAGACAAGACCAATGGCCAGCCATTTATGATGGTTTACGCCACGCCGGTTCCTCACTTGGCGTTGCAGGTGCCACAGGACTCGCTCGACGAATATAAAGGCGCCTTTGAAGAAACGCCTTACGATGGTAGTAAAGGGTACCTTCCGCATGAAACTCCGCGCGCGGCTTATGCGGCAATGATTACTCGCATGGATCGCGATATTGGAGACATCCTCGCTAAGTTAGATGAGATGGGTGTCGCTGATAATACTTTAGTGGTGTTCACCTCAGACAACGGCCCGTCATGGATAGGTGGGTGCGACTTAGAATTCTTTCAATCGCAAGGCGGCCTTCGCGGACGCAAGGCGCAAGTGTATGAAGGTGGTCTTCGCGTGCCGACTGTTGTGCGTTGGCCAGGTCGGGTTTCTGCAAACAGCGAAAGTGATTACGTCAGCGCCTTCTGGGACTGGCTCCCAACATTTTGTAGTGCAGCTAACATTGAGCACCAACAGCAAGACGGACACTCGCTTGTCAATATTTTGGAAGGCGAGCAGGATGCACGGCGCCCTGGACCTTTGTATTTCGAGCATGCGCGCCAAGCCCAAGCTATTATCGATGGCGATTTCAAGCTGCTGCGTTCGAAGCAAAGCGCGGAATGGGAGCTCTATAATTTACGGGATGATTCTGCCGAAACCAATAATTTAGCGGAGAAAGACCAGGATAAAGTGGCGGAGTTGTTAGAGCTTGTCGATAGCGTACGTGTTAAGTCTGAAATTTTCCCGTTAAAAGTTGTATTAGAGGCTTCTAAATAGTTAAAGTGTTGACGATGATTAACATCAGTAAACCTCTTTTTACGCTACTTTGTTGCGGCATTATTGCTTCTTGTGGCAAGCCGCCTGTCGGTCCGCCGACCGTGCAGCCGAACTTGCTAATGGTTACTTTTGATACTTTGCGCGCAGATCACCTTGGAGCATATGGCAGTGAGGCCGGGTTAACGCCGAATTTCGACGCTTTAGCGGCGCAATCCGTTATGTTTGAAAATGCTTATGCTGTAAGTTCAACTACGGGTCCTTCTCATCTTACAATGTTCTCTGGCTTGTATCCGAATGAGCATGGCGTGCTGAAAAATGCAGTTGAGGTTTCCGATGATGTCGTCACGATAAGTGAGCATCTTCGTGACAATGGCTATAACACGGCAGCATTCGTCAGTTCTTATGTCTTGACGGCACAGTTTGGTCTAAGCCAAGGCTTCGACGAATTTGACGAAGATTTTAATTTGAAGCGTCGCCGTTCGGGTTCATACACCATTGAGGCAGCTAGCGACTGGATTGCCGGACAACCGAACGACAAACCGTGGTGTGTTTGGGTTCACTTAATGGATCCGCATAAGCCATATGTCCAACCGACTGAGTACTTAGAGCCGTATATTACGCCTGACTTACTCGGCAATGATTTGGATAAGGCAAGCTACAACGGAGCCGTCGCCTACACCGATAGCGTTCTACCTGGCCTTATGGCGGCTATTTCCGCGCAAGAAGCTAGCGCTGGAACTTTAATGGCTATCACTGCCGACCACGGCGAACTATTCGGTGAACACGGGCACTTCGGCCACGGACGCGACTTATTCGAAGACGCGGTGCGCGCGCCCTTGCTGCTCAAGCATTTATCTTTGGAGCCACAACGAATAGATACTACTGTAGGGCTTGTTGATTTTGCACCGACTATTCTTGAGCTTCTAAAAATGCCACCAATGCAAGATATTAGTGGCATCAGTCTTGCACTAATGATTCCAGATAGCACTCAGCGTGTTTCGCGGCCGGTGTTCATGCAACGTCGAATTTTTGATGAACAAGGAGTCAAAGATCTGTTTGATGAAACAGGAGTAAATGTTGCTGGCCCTCAATGGGCGGTGATTGCAGATGGTTACAAGTTGACTGTTGCCCCTGAGGCTAACGAAGAGTCATTGTTTAACCTAGCTGTAGACCCTGGCGAAAACAATGACTTGACCGTGTCTGACAAAGACACTTTGTTGAAAATGAGAAAGGTGTTAAGCGAGATACTAGATTCTCAAACACTACGGGTTCGCTCGACCGATTTGAGCCCCGAGGTTTTACAAAACCT
>CALCGO010000361.1 GCA_937901055.1 uncultured Rhodobacterales bacterium | reverse complement strand
GCCTTGTGCGATCATCAACAACGGGCGAAGTATCAGAATAAATATTACAATAGCACCGAGTTGCCACACGAACCCGTCTAGATATACCTCGCGACCATGCGTTGAAATGCGTTCGACTATCATGCCGACGCACCACGCGGCCAACACCTCAGATAAGCCAACCAGTATCGAGATGACTCCCATTAGGCGAACCGCATTTCCGGATCCGGCGAACAACCACCGCCCAAAGGCAATCAACGTATTCGGCGGAGGGCCGTTTGCAGGTTCGAATGGGTCAAACAGGTTCTCGAAAAACTTCACTCATCAGCCCCGATAAAGCCGCCCGACTGGCGATTCCAGAAACCGGCATATAACCCATTGAGAGCCAGCAGTTCTGCGTGGGAACCTTCTTCGGCCACACGCCCTGCGTCCAAAACAATAATCCGGTCCATCTGTGCAATCGTAGACAGCCGATGCGCAATTGCAATCACCGTTTTACCCTGCATCATTCCATAGAGCGTTTGCTGGATCGTCGCCTCAACCTCGCTATCCAACGCACTGGTTGCTTCATCCAGCACCAAAATTGGCGCATCCTTCAGAATTACCCGTGCAATCGCGATCCGTTGACGTTGGCCGCCAGACAATTTCACGCCGCGCTCGCCGACAAAGGCGTCATAGCCGGTGCGGCTCTTGGGGTCTTGCAGATCAAGAATGAAGTCATGCGCCTCGGCCCGTTTTGCCGCTTCGATCATTTGCGCGTCGCTCGCATCAGGCATACCATAGAGAATATTGGCGCGAACCGAGCGGTGCAGCAAGCTGCTGTCTTGCGTCACCATACCAATCTGATTGCGAAGACTGTCCTGCGTGACATCGGATACCGATTGCCCATCAATCAAAATCTGCCCCAGTTCTGCATCGCGGAACCGCAACAGCAAGTTAACTAGGCTGGATTTACCCGAACCCGAACGCCCAACGAGACCGATCTTTTCACCCGGATTGATCGTCAGGTTAATCTGGTCCAACCCGCCTTTGCCCTTGCCGTAATGATGCGAGAGGTTAACCACGTCGATTTTACCCTTGGTCAAATCCAAATCCGACGCGTTTGGCTTATCCGTAACCTGTTGTGGCACGGCCAGCGATTGCAGGCCTTCACGAATGACGCCCGCATGTTCGAACAGCCGGATTGTCACCCACATGATCCAGCCGGTCATGCCATTCAAACGAATGGTTAACGCGGAAGCCGCAGCAACTTCACCCACAGAAACCAACCCCTCGGTCCATAGCCAAATCGCGGGGCCGATAACACCAACCATCAGGAAGCCGTTCATGCTGGCCAAACTAAACGTCAGCTTCGTCATAAGGCGCAAAAACCGCTGGAACCGTATCCGGTGGCGTTTCATTGCCGACAGAACGTAGGTTTCCTCTAGGTCACCATGTGCAAAAAGTTTCACGCTTTCGATATTGGTGTAGGCATCCACAATCCGCCCCGTGACCAACGATTTGGTCTCGGTCATACGTTCGGAAACCTTGGAAACCCGTGTCGCGATCCGTTTCACGAAAAGGATATAAATCGTTAACCAAATGATCATCGGCGCCGCTAACCGTATATCGATTTGCATCAACACAATGATCGCGCCAAGCACATAAACCGTAGCATACCAGATACCCTCAAGCGCCATATATGCGCTATCCTCAACGGCCGGGCCCATCTGCATAACGCGATTGGCCAACCGCCCGGCAAAGTCGTTCTGGAAGAACTCCGTCGATTGCCCTAGCAGTTGTTTGTGCGACCGCCACCGCGCCTGAACATTCAGATTCGACACCAGCGTTTGTTCTAAAAACAAATGGTTAAGCGTAATAATCACAGGCCGTAAAAGCAGTACAAACGCCGCCGCAAGGATTAGCTCAATCCCGTGCTTCTCCCATATGGCATCCGAACCTGCCGCGCTCATCAGGTCAATCACACGGCCGGAATAGAAGATAAGTCCACTTTCCATCACCGCTGTTAACACACCCAACAGCGCCATCACGGGAAGCCATTTCCTAAACGGTGCCAGATGCGTTTTCAGGTATGGCCACAACGTTGACGGTGGCGTTTCGTTGGAAAACGGCATGAACGGATTCACTAAGTCTTCGAATTTTTTGAACATGGGGTGCCCTCCTCGGGCGCGATGCGATAAATTTGGAATGTGAAATGCAAGCAGGCCGTAATAGACCCAAAATCCGGGGCCTAAGAGGCGGGTATATACGTCCGGATTTTGTTCATTGCAGTTCCTCCACCATGTTTGGTTCGGCAACCATATTCAGTGATTGTTTTACAGTCAATCGCAAGTTATGAGATTATTGTACCGACACATTTATGTGCAATTTCGGAAGGGAAATCTTGCTGTGACTGACGATCTGATCGACGAAAAAGCCCGCGCCTCGGCGTGGTTCGAGGGCCTCCGCAACCAGATTTGCGATGCTTTTGAGGGCTTGGAAGATGCGCAA
>CALCGO010000360.1 GCA_937901055.1 uncultured Rhodobacterales bacterium | reverse complement strand
TCGCGACCGCCTCCACCGAGAATTAGGATGTTCATTGTGCACTCCCTCTTGGCCTTTGTTACGGGTCGTTCTAAAGTCGGCGGATGGTACATGCAAGCACACACAATGTCTGATTTGATCGACGAGCCGGAAGACGGCCAAAACGCTCCTGAATTCTCGGTTTCCGAGATATCGGGTGTCGTGAAACGTATGATCGAGGGCGAGTTCAGCCACGTGCGGATTCGCGGCGAGGTTGGGCGTGTATCGCGCCCGCAGTCGGGGCATTTGTATCTGGATCTGAAGGATGATCGCGCGGTTCTGGCGTCGGTTATCTGGAAAGGTGTTGCGGGGCGGCTGCGTGTGCAGCCCGAAGAAGGGATGGAGGTTGTTGCTACTGGGCGGTTAACCACGTTCCCCGGGCAGAGCCGTTACCAAATGGTTATCGAGGATATTGCACCTGCTGGTGTCGGGGCTTTGATGGCGATGCTGGAAAAACGCAAGGCTGCGCTGGCGGCGGAAGGCTTGTTTGCGCCCGAGCACAAGCAGCCGTTGCCGTATTTGCCCGAGGTGATCGGGGTGATTACATCGCCGTCCGGTGCGGTGATCAAAGATATTTTGCATCGTTTGCGGGACCGGTTTCCACGCAAGGTTTTGCTGTGGCCCGTCGTGGTGCAGGGCGACAAATGTGCGCCGGAAGTGGCCGCGGCGATACGCGGATTTAATGCCATGACGCCCGGTGGGGCGTTACCAAGGCCGGATGTGATTATTGTGGCGCGTGGTGGTGGCTCGATCGAGGATTTGTGGGGCTTCAACGAAGAAATCGTCGTGCGCGCGGCGTTTGAAAGCGGCATTCCGCTAATTTCAGCGGTTGGGCACGAAACCGATACAACGCTGATAGATTACACGTCGGACATGCGCGCACCCACACCTACGGCTGCGGCTGAAATGGCGGTTCCGGTGCGCGCGGACTTGTCGGCGCATGTGGCGGGGCTGGAAGAACGCCGTCGTCGTGCTTTGGCACGAGGGTTGGAGCAACGCGGGCAGCGGTTACGAGATTTGTCGCGGGCGTTACCCCGCGCGGAAAGCCTGTTTGCCGAACGCGCACAGCGCCTTGACGGTTTAGGGATGCGTTTACCTTTGGCGCTAACCAGTTTGGCGCATCGCAAGCGGGTGCAGCTCGCTTCGAGCGGTGCCGAGCGGTTACGTCCTGCGGCGCTGGTTGTTGATATTGAGCGCAAATCGCGGGATGTGGCGGGTTGGGCGGCACGCCTGACACCTGCGCTTAACCGGAATATGTCTGACCCGAAGCGACAGCTAACGGCGTTGGCACGTACATTGGAAACACTGAGTTATCGCAAGACGTTGGAGCGCGGCTATGCGGTTGTGCATTCCGACAAAGGGCTGGTGACCAACAAGAAGGCCGCAGCCAAACATGCCAGTTTGGAAATTGAGTTTAGCGACGGAAAGTTGCCAGTTTCAACAGGCGGTACCGCGCCACCCGCAAAACGGGCAGCGCCGAAACGATCCAAAGCAAGCGATGGATCGCAAGGTAGTTTGTTTTAGTTGACCAGAGTTGCCTCTGTCAGCTGATGGATTTCGTCTAGTGTGACACCGGAAGCGACTTCCAAGATTTTCAAGCCACCTTCAACCACTTTGAATACGCCAAGGTTGGTGATGATTTCATCGACCACGCCAGCGCCCGTTAAGGGCAACGTGCAGGATTTCAGCAGCTTGCTTTCGCCCTTTTTGTTGGTGTGGTCCATGATCACGATCACGCGGCCAACGCCAGCCACCAAATCCATCGCGCCGCCCATACCTTTGACCAGCTTGCCCGGGATCATCCAGTTGGCGAGGTCGCCATTTTCGGCAACTTCCATTGCGCCAAGGATAGCCATGGCGATTTTGCCACCACGGATCATTGCAAAACTGTCTGCCGAGCTGAAATAGCTGGTGCGGTGCAACTCGGTAATGGTTTGTTTACCGGCGTTAATCAAATCCGCGTCGATCTCGTCTTCGGTCGGGAAGGGGCCCATGCCCAGCATCCCGTTTTCGGATTGCAACGTTACGTCCACACCTTCGGGGATGTAGTTGGATACTAGCGTCGGAATGCCGATGCCAAGGTTCACATACATGCCATCGCGCAGTTCT
>CALCGO010000359.1 GCA_937901055.1 uncultured Rhodobacterales bacterium | reverse complement strand
AGGTTGATCCAGATGAGAAGAAAGTCACAGGATTTGTCTTTAAGGTCCAAGCAAACATGGACCCAAAGCACCGTGACCGGATTGCGTTCGTGCGTCTGTGTTCGGGGCATTTCAAACGCGGTATGAAACTGAAACATGTGCGGTCCAGCAAAGTCATGGCAATCTCCAACCCCATGATGTTCCTTGCTAATGACCGCGAAGTTACCGAGGACGCGTGGGCTGGTGATATCATAGGCATTCCGAACCACGGCCAGCTACGCATCGGTGATAGCTTGACTGAAGGCGAAAGCATCCGTTTCACCGGCATCCCATCCTTCGCACCAGAACTGTTGCAAAATGTGCGAGCAGGCGATCCTTTGAAGGCTAAGCATCTGGAAAAAGCGCTGAACCAGTTCGCCGAGGAAGGCGCGGCCAAGTTGTTCAAACCCTCCATCGGGTCTGGCTTCATCGTTGGCGTGGTTGGCCCGTTGCAGTTCGAGGTATTGGCTTCGAGGATCGAGTTGGAATACGGCCTGCCAGTGCGGTTCGAGCCGACGCAGTTTACATCAGCCCGCTGGGTCTCCGGTGAACGCGAAGCGGTTGATGCTTTCGTGAAAGCCAACATGGGCCACATGGCGGAGGACCACGACGGCGATCCGGTTTATCTGACACGTCTTCAGTGGGATATTGATCGGGTGGAGCGGGATTACCCTGATGTTAAGCTGACGGCGACTAAGGAAATGCAGGTTTAGGGCACGTGGTGACCACAGACCTTAAAACCTTACCCCAACAATTCGTGACAAGTTTCCAACGCATCAATCAGCACATCGACTTCTTCGACCGTGTTGTACATACCAAAGGACGCACGGACAGTCGCGGTAACGCCCAAATGCTGCATCAGCGGTTGGGCGCAATGGTGCCCAGCCCTGATCGCTACGCCCTTACGATCCACGATGGTGGAAATGTCATGCGCGTGCGCCGCGCCGTTCATGGTTAGCGAGAAGATCGCCCCCTTGCCCGGTGCGTTGCCTTGGATGTTGATGTAATTCAATCCGCGCAAACGCTCGTTTGCGTATTTGAACAGCATCGCTTCATGTGCGGCGATGTTGTCCATGCCCACATCCATCATGTATTCAAGGGCCACACCCATTCCGATGGTTTGCACGATACCCGGGGTGCCTGCCTCGAATTTATGAGGGGGGGTGTTATAGGTCACAACGTCTTTGGTGACCTCGTCAATCATATCGCCGCCCCCCATGAAGGGGCGCATTTCCGCTTGGCGCTCTGACTTGATATAAATCGCGC
>CALCGO010000358.1 GCA_937901055.1 uncultured Rhodobacterales bacterium | reverse complement strand
GGCCAACTCGTCGAACGACCCCAAAGAGCCCAACACGCCTAGCGCAAAGAATGCGACCATCTGGGCGGCTGTGGTCGGATTGGTTACTGCTGGCCTTGTCGTCTGGATTCTGGGCAGCCAAAGTATTATCGTAAGATTGGTCGCGGGTGTTGTTAGTGGTGTGGCTGTTGCCATATCATCCTATCGAAAATCGGCCGCCGCGACCTCTGACTCGGGCGGCAAATCCGACGTCGAGCCCGACTAAAACAAGCGTTACCAGTTGCCCACCTCAACCGGATTTTGGGTAAATGACGAGTAAAAAAGTACTTTACGGTTTTGCACTGTTATCTGTTAACCTTTGTTCTTCCACAACGGTTGATGGATTGTCATACTGATCGCGTTTTAGAGGACAAAGATGAACGATATCGTTATTCCAGAAATCACAATTTCCCTGCAGGATTTGGTGTACGCGGTGTTGCTGTATCTGGCGTGCCTAGCCGTCGTCATAGTGGTCTCTAAGTATCGCGAGAGGCTGAAAACGGCGCTCTGGCGCAAAGGGTCTATTTACTGGATCATCACCGTTATTTCCGTCGCCATTTTCTTGCCGGCCATTTGGGAAACGGTAAAAATCATCACGGGAACCGGCGACGGTTTTGGCAATGGGCCACTCAAATATGTGACTGTGGTGGCCGCTATTATTGGGCCAGTTTTCATAGTTTGGCGTGTGTACGTTGCGTATTATCAGCCCAATACTGTTCAGGAGGATTCAATTAAGGAACGCTTGGCCAAGGCTATTGCGCACCTTGAAACCGACGAGGACGCACCAGCCGCAAACCTAAAAGACAGGCTTGCCGCGATATATTCGCTAGAACGCATCGCACAGGAAAGTTTGCGCGACCACGTGAAAATTATGGAAGTTCTTTGCGTATATATTCAGAACACCAGCAAAGCCGATACCGCTGTTTCGTGGCCAGAAAACAACAACGTTGATGTGGCTGTCTGGCGGGAAGAACTCCCGCCAATCCAGATCGATATTCAAGCTGCCATTGACGTCATTGCAAGACGCAATGAGGCGCAGCTTCGTAACGAAATTAGCGAAAAGTACACATTGGACCTAAGCGCGTGCAATTTGCAGCGTGTGAATTTCAGACACGGTAATTTTGACTTTGCCACTCTTGAGGAATGCCATCTGGATTTCGCACAGATGGACAAGACAGAGCTAAACGGAGTGGTGTTGAACCGGGCGACGCTCAACGGAGCCGAGCTAAGCGGCGCCAGGCTAAACGGCGCAAAGTTAAATGGTGCAAGCCTCAATGAGGCAAAGCTTGATGGTGCGGAACTCAACGGCGTTCAATGCAATGGGACCGAGCTGAACGGCGCAATGCTCAGACTGGCAAAGCTTAACGGGGCAGTGCTTGTGGGGGCAAAACTACACGGCGCGGACCTCAATGGTGCGGCGATCAATAGGGCAGTAGCCAACGGAGCGGACCTAAGCGGGGCAAGGTTAAATGGCGCCCTACTCAAACAAGCGGTGCTCAATCGGGTGATATTTAACGGGGCCGAACTTAACGGAGTTGAGCTAAATGGCGCAGCACTTAATCGGGCAATGTTCATCGGCGCGGAGCTTAACGGAGCAAAGCTTGAGGGTGCAGATTTTAGCGCAGCGCAAACGGCAAACACTGCTGTTAAGTCCACCGACCTTTCGGATGCTGTTCGACTGTCGGAGGAGCAGATTAACGCTATGATCGGCGACGAATCCACGACTTTGCCCGCAAAAATGAAGCGGCCTGACGAATGGCCGAAACATGATCTCGACTATTCGGAATTTTACACACACTGGCAATCTGCCAAAAAATCCACCGGTATTTCCTAAGCGTAAACCCAAGACGTCACGCCGTTAACCTTTGGCGAAAACTGCCGGATCCACGTGTGCACAACCCGTACACAATGCGTACACAACATGTATGTACGTTTTCGTGGGTGGGTTCGTTAACCTTTGACCTTCCACAACCGCTGATAGATTGTCATAGTGGCAGGATTGTTGGAGGGTTGAGATGAACGATATTGTAATTCCGGAAATCACGATTTCGAATTTGGAATTGTTTGCTGTCTTTTTAACGTTCTTTTTACTTTTGGTATCCAAGCTGCGATTGATGTGATTGCGCGCCGGAAAGAAACCCAGATCGAAATCGAACTGGCGGCGCTCCACCGACTGGATTTGCGCAACTGTAATTTGCAGACTGTGGATTTCAAAAGAGGCAATTTTGACAGGGCGCTAATGACTTCGAGCCACATGGAATTAGCACACATGAGTTCTATTAAACTTAACGGAGCGTTCCTTTACTCGGCAAAACTCAGCTGGGCATGGCTCAATTGGGCCCAACTTAGTGGGGCGAATTTTACCGATGTAGATGCAAGGCGCACAGCAGTGAACTCGACCGACCTTTCTGACCTACTAGGGTTAACTGAAGTTCAGATTCATCTCATGTTTGGCGATGGTGCTACGAAATTACCCAAAGGTGTGAAGCGTCCGGCTCAATGGACCGCGGAAAAATTTGAATTTACGGGTTTTTTCGAGCAATGGACAAATGCCAATCAATGACCCCTCTTTATCCCGCGTGAACTTTGTTGCATAAGCCCCGCACAGATAATCCTTAACGAACGAGCGTTCCAATGCATGACATCCGTATGATCCGTGAAAATCCTGAAGCTTTTGATGCGGGCCTTGCTCGTCGGGGTTTGCCTGCGATGTCCACGGATATTCTGTCGATTGA
>CALCGO010000357.1 GCA_937901055.1 uncultured Rhodobacterales bacterium | reverse complement strand
TTTGAAGCCGAATGTTGCGTATAATAATTACCTCAAAGAACGCGGCTATGACGACCACGAGAACCCTTGGCATTGGGCTGCGAACTCGGTTGAGCGCAGGGGCGAAATCCGTTCAGGATTCTTCAATGATGTCGCGCAACTGCCAGCGCGGGTAAGTGAAGAAGACTCCGAAACACCCTATATGACCCGCCGCGCAATGCAATTTATCGAAGAAGACGATGGCGAAAAGCCATGGTGTCTTCACCTGAGTTATATCAAGCCACACTGGCCCTACATTGCACCTGCGCCCTACAACGATATGTACTCAGCGGCGGATGTTCAGGATGTTCACAGGTCTGAAACAGAACGCGAAAATACCAACCAACTTGCACAGCACTTCCAAGAACGGATTTGCGGGCAAACTTTCTCCAGGGAAGAGGCCCGCGAGACTGTGATACCTGCGTATATGGGGCTGATCAAACAAATAGATGATCAACTTGGCATACTTTTCGAGTTCATGGAAAAAAAGGATCTTATGAAGAGCACGATGATTGTGTTCACATCAGATCATGGCGAATATTTTGGTGATCACTGGATGGGGGACAAAGATTTTTTCCACGATCCTGCCGTTAAAGTCCCACTTATCATTTCCGACCCTGATCCGTCATGTGACAATACGCGCGGTAGTGTGCAGAACGCACCTGTTGAAGCAATTGATCTTGTGCCGACGTTTATCGAGTATGCTGGTGGAGCTGTGCCTAAGCACATTCTTGATGGTCGTTCCCTAATGCCTTTACTGCAAGGGAATGACGTGCCGTGGCGCGAATTCGTTGTTAGTGAATATGATTATTTTCAACAGTCCTTCAGCCCAAAGACAGGTCGCGCACCGCTCGAGTGCCGGATCTATATGATCAAGAATGATCGATGGAAATACATCCACGCACCCGGATTTTTGCCAATTCTGTTTGATCTAACAAATGACCCAGACGAATTTGTCGATTTGGGAAACTCAGATGATCACACAGATGCCCGGCAATATATGCACTACGCTTTAGCTGACTGGTCTTTACAGTATCGCCAACGCGAAACCGTATCAGAAGAACGGGCGGAGCAAATGGTCGGTCTTGAGGACAAGTTTGGCGTGCTTATCGGGTACTGGGATGAAGAGGACGTAAAGCCTCCAGCAACGGCTCCTGATTTCGAATCTGGGCCAAAAGCACACTAAGCCAACACTAATAATAAGGTTTCTAGAAGGAATTCGACTGATGGCACATCTTGGCGAAGATATTATTGGAAGAAGCACTCAAACACCGTTCTTCAAAGTTGCAAATGCAGATGAGATTGGAATTCAAGCACCTGAAAATCGCATAGGCGATGCAGATCGCACATGGGTGCGCTCGCTTAGTGGTTTCCAGAAAGAGGCATTAGTGCGCTCTGCCAAGACCGGTGACACATGGCGTTTTGTAAGTGATGAAGGACCGTACCTGAATGGCCATGACGCGGCTTGCTGCCCACTTGCGTTTCTGTCTTGCGGAATGGCTGCAAGTTACATGAACGAAATCACAGCGCTAGCTGAACAACAGGGTGTTGAGATCCGTAAGCTCAAGCTTATTCAGGATAATTACTATACTATGAAAGGCTCAATGATGAAGCGTACCATGGTAGGTGGAGCGGAAAATATTGAGCTACAAGTCGAGATTGATTGTGATCTCGATGATGCTGCATTGAATGATTTTTTGGTGAACGCTACCTATGCATCTCCACTCAATGGCTTGATGCGTGGGCAGATTGAGAGCTTGTTTAAGTTGAGCAAAAACGGTTCAGAGCTAGCGACCGCCAATGCTTTTGAATTTAGCGGCACGATACTGCCTGACCCCGGCGATCATTTTGCCAAAGCGATGCCTGCGGATGCCACAGATGACTTGATGACCAAGGTTGGACCAACACCAAAAAAAGACGTAAGCGGTGGTACTGCAACCAACGCGTCTTCCCTGAGTGATGAGCAGAACCGACGTCTCAATATTGGTGCGGTGGCTGAATTGCGAAAGGATGGAATTAAGCAAATCCAGCAGATGCAATACTCGCCCTATGGAACATCGTTCGTGCTACTCAGTTCAGAAGATGGCCGCGCACCAGATGCGAATACTCTGATCTCTGCTGGCATCGGCTTTTGCTTTATGACGCAGTTCGGACGCTTCGTGTCGATGCTGAAACTCGACTTACCTGGTTACCGCATCGTGCAGGACACGCACTTTAGCCTAGGTGGCGCGAGCGGTGGCACTGGCAAAGCAGGTAGTGCGGATCCGATTGAAACACACGTCTATCTTGAAACCTCTGAGAGCGATGCAACCGCGCAAGAGATGCTCGATATTTCAGAGAAGACGTGCTTCCTGCACGCCTTCTGCAAGACGGATTTGAAGACAAAGCTCAAGATTAAACGAATTGCATAACATGCAAAAGTTCCTGAAATCAGACATTCCGATCTGGGTAAACGTCCTTCAAGTTCTACTGACTTTGATCATGCTCGGTCAGGTCTACATGTATTTCTTCGATCATGATCTGCTTGCTGCGACAGGTGTCACGGTCAATGGGACGCCTGATTTGAATCTTGTCTATGAGATGGGTGGTCGCACGTTAACTATCGCTGCAGCGTCGATCTTTGTTATGATCACGCAAAATGCGCGGCAATTCCTTGTGGTGCTTTTCATGAACATTCTACGCGAAGGCACTGAGACGATTATCGATCCACTCTTCCCGATTGCAAATGCACCTGCT
>CALCGO010000356.1 GCA_937901055.1 uncultured Rhodobacterales bacterium | reverse complement strand
ATAAAGCGCGTTAACCAAGCCATCGCCGAACGCGTAGGCGTAGACGTAGAATGGCGAGTGGATGAAGTGCGGGATGTAGGTCCAGAAAGTCTCGTAGCCGTCCATAAAGTTGAACCCGTCGCCAAGGCTTTCATGTTGGATTTCCATCCAGATGGCATTGATTTGATCCGGTGTCAGTTCGCCTTCAGCGCGCGCAGCGTGTAGGCGGCACTCGAAATCATAGAACGCGATTTGGCGCACAACGGTGTTAATCATATCCTCGACCTTGCCAGCCAACAGACGTTTGCGGGCGGCCTGATCGGGGGCATTGTCCAGCAGTTTGCGGAAGGTCAACATCTCGCCAAAAACGGAGGCCGTTTCGGCCAAAGTTAGCGGCGTATCCGAAAGTAGTTCGCCTTGATCGGCTGCCAGTACCTGATGCACACCGTGGCCCAATTCATGCGCCAAGGTCATCACGTCGCGCTGCTTGCCAAGGTAGTTCAGCATCACATACGGGTGCACGTTGGTCACGGTCGGATGGGCAAATGCCCCCGAAGATTTCCCCGGTTTTACTTCCGCATCAATCCAGCCTTTGTCGAAAAACGGCTCGGCAAGTTCGGCCATGCGCGGATCGAAATCCGCATAGGCATCCATTACCATTGTGCGCGCCTGATCCCACGGAATAACCAAATCATCTTCGTCAGGAAGGGGGGCGTTGCGGTCCCAGACCTCCATTTTGTCGAGGCCCAGCCACTTGGCTTTCAGCGCATAATACCGATGCGAAAGTTTCGGGTAAGCCGCCACAACAGCATCGCGAAGCGCTTGCACAACCTCGGGTTCCACATCATTGGAAAGATGGCGCGACGTCTGCGGCGTTGGCAGATTGCGCCATTTGTCCTGAATGTCTTTTTCCTTGGCCAGCGTGTTGGTTATCCGTGCAAACAACGGCGTGTTGGCGCTGAAAACTTTGACGAGGGCCTTTGCGCCAACTTCGCGCCGCGCGCGGTCGGTATCAGACAATAAATTCAGCGTCGCTTCGAGGGTCATTTCTTCGCCGTCGACATCAAACGTCAGGGCAGCCATCGTTTCGTCAAACAAGCGGTTCCATGCGGATGCGCCCACTACAGATTGGTCGTGCAGGAATTTTTCCAGCTCGTCAGACAGTTGATATGGTTTCATTTTGCGTAGGCTATCAAAGATCGGTTTATAGCGGTTCAAGTCCGCATTTTCCGCCAGCAAGGCATCGAGTGCGGCGTCATCAATGCGGTTCATCTCTAGGCTGAAGAACACCAGATTGGCCGACATATCGGTGATCTGTGCTTGCATGTCTGCCATGAATTTTCCGCGATCCGCGTCCGTGGTGTTCTGGTAATACCGCAGACCCGCAAAAGACATCACGCGGCCCGCAACCTGTTGAATACGTTCGTATCTATGTACGCAGTTCAACATTCCAGCGGCATCAAGATCGCCAAGTTTGCCTTGATAATCTGCACCAAACGCGGGGCCTTCGTCATCTAGCCACTTCAGGTCTGCGGTGATTTCAGGACCGTCGGTGGAGGGGTAGAGATCGTCCAAATCCCACTCCGGTAGATCGCCCATATTGTCGTTGGTTGCTGCGTCACGACTGTCGCGAAAAACCTCGGTGTGTTTGAACATAGTACTCTCCAGAATTATAAAATAGTTTTGATATAGATAAGGTGCTGCAGGGCTATGTAAAAGCCCTTAAAAATTCAAATCAACGCTTACTGGAAAATGGTCCGAGGCGGTCAGTAAAGCATCCCGCAGCTCAAGGTCCTTGAAGCATTCCGGGTCGTCGAAGGGATGCCAAATCCGCCACTTAGGGTTGGTTGATTTCGCCAAATCAGGCGAGAGCATAATGTAATCAAGCAATGCGTTAAGATAGCGTTTATACTTGCTGATATAAAATCGTGAGGTGGACAAGGACCACGCCTGACGCGGATCGAGCATAATCGCTGCGTTCGGTTCCAGCATCTGCGTGGTGCCGCTTTCGCCCAGCACGATTTCCACACCTGAACGTGCGAACAGGTTTTCATAACCGTTCACGCCAGGCCCGTCGTTAAAATCGCCAAGGATAACCAGCGGATCGCCAGCTTCCAGATGTGCTTCGGCTCGTTGTCGAATCCAGATGCATTGTGCCAGTTGTTTGCGACGGTTTTCCACCATCATCGCCAGTTCTTCCTTGGGGCCATTAGCGCCGTGGGTTGACTTGGATTTTGTGTGCACCCCGATCATGCGGATATGTTCGCCGCTGGCCAGATGTTCGACCGACAATTCGATCGGGGGTTTGGAAAATTCGAACACCTCGGCTTTTCCATCCAAGTCCACATCATAACAGAACTTGCTATCGAAACGTGGAGCAATCGTTGGCGCGAAACCATCTGAGACTGCCCCGAGCGGGTCGTGCGAAACGCTAACCACGAAGGGGTCGTAGATCACGGCCAGTTCTTGGTGCGTACTGTTGGTATAACCCATCGCGACCGCATGTTGGCGCAGTCCAAAATGCTTGGTGAAATTTTCGAGCGCTTTGATGGTATCTTGCGTTCGTCCGGTGTTCGGGGCCTCGACAATCAGCATAATATCGGGGTCCAAGCGCCGGATTACGTCGGCTATTGCCGTAGCCTGATCTACACGTTTCACATCATAGCGGCGTGACCAGTCTTGATCGAGTTGCAGATTGTTGTCGTTATCGAACAAATCCTCAAACCACTCGATATTATAAGTGGCGATGCGCATTTTAGGCTGCCTCGTGGGTTTGCTGAATTTCGGCCCACGCATTGTTGATAGTTATCAGGCGGGTGTTGGCAAGGGCAATGGCCTCGGCTGGTAGACCACGGGCCATCAGGTTGTCGGGGTGGGATTCACGAACCATGCGTTTCCACGCTTTGCGCGCGGCCGCCAAGTCTGCATCGTGGCCGATTTCTAACACCGAGTAGGGGTCAGGTGCGGCACCCGGCACATAGCGGGAGCGCAAGCAGGTGAACTGTTGTGGTGGCAAACCGAAAATGCTGCTGACGTCTTCAATAAAGGCATCCTCGGCAGGGTGGTAATGCCCGTCAGCCATGGAGATGTGGAACAACCCTTCAATCAGGTCGCGTAGGATGTCGCTGTCGTTTTCAAACATTTTCCCGATTTTGGCGGCGTAAATATCGTAGCCAGCCACGTCTGTGCGGGCGAGGTCGAACAGCTTGCCGGCTTGCGCTTCGTCTTCGGCAGGAATTTGGAAAACTTGCCGAAAGGCGATTACCTCGTCGCGGGTCACTTCGCCGTCGGCTTTGGCCATCTTTGCGCCCAACGCGATAACGGCGATCGTAAAGGCCACGCTTTTTTCAGGCGGGCGCTTTAGGTTCTCGAAGATCGCAGAAAGCCCTTCGCCTTTTGCAAGGGAAGAGAGGGCTTCGGCGATGCGGGTCCATACTGACATAGTTGCAGCCTAACAGATTAGCGAGAATGTGAAACCGTGGGTTGTAAACATCGATTAAAGGATTTTTTGCAAGAAGACCACATCCAGCCAGCGACCAAACTTGCGGCCCGCTTCGGGGATCTGGGCGACTTGCGTAAAACCAACGGCCTTGTGAAAGGCGATGGCCGTGGTGTTTTCTTTGGCAACGCTGGCGATCATTGAGTGGATGCCGTTCGTATGCGCATGTGACTCCAATGCTGCTAAAAGCGCGCGGCCCACACCTTTCCCTTTCGCGTTGTCTGCCAATATCACGGTGTGTTCAACGGTGCGGGCATATCCGGTACCGCTTCGAAAATTTCCGTAGGTCGCGAATCCCAACAGGGTGTCACCCTGACGTGCAACTAAAAACGCCTGCCCGGCGGCTTGGCGACCTTTTATCATCGTGGCAACATCCGTGGGTGATTTTTCGACGCTGTTGAAGGTAATCGTGGTGTCCCTGATGACAGGATTCCAAATTACAGTGATGTCATCAGCGTCATCGACACTTGCAGATCTTATTTTCACGGTGAACTATTCTAGTTGGCGCAGATTGCGGCAAACGCCAGAAATACTATGGCCAAACCCAAACCAGTCCACGTGCATTTCAGCGAGCGGGAATCGTTGGTGTTGGTTGCCATTAACAACGCTTTGCTTTTGCTGGGAATCATAAAGGCCTCCATCTGTTTGATTAACTATTTGTTAGGTAATGCTAGACCCGCGCAGGCGTAGATGGCAAGCCACGTTTGTGCGACGGTTTTGTGAAGACATAAAAAAACCGCGCTCAGGGCGCGGTTTTTCCGGTATTTTGGGCGATTAGCCGCCGATTGTTGCCAGATACGCAATGACGTTGGCGCGATCGGATTCGCTTTTCAAACCAGCGAACGACATCTTCGTGCCCGGTGCGAAGTCTTTCGGACGGGTCAGGAAGGCGTTCAATTGTGCCGGAGTCCAATCGCCACCAACCGCAATAAGCGCTTCGGAGAATTTGAATTCAACGGCAGCAACACCACGATCAACAATGTCGTAAAGGAACGGGCCAGTAGCATTCGCGCCGTCTTCCAGCTTGTGGCAGGCTTTACATTTTTTGAATACTTTTTCGCCCGCAGCAAGGTCTGCAGCGGCGTAAAGTTCGTCGAATGTTGGACCTGCTGCAGCGGCAGCTTCAGTTGAACCACCATCAGTGGCGGCCATTTCTGTTGCAGTTTCTTCGACTTCAATCACATAGGCTGCTTCGGTTTCACCGTGGCCACCCGGGTT
>CALCGO010000355.1 GCA_937901055.1 uncultured Rhodobacterales bacterium | reverse complement strand
GACATCGCTATCTTTAGGGCCGGGATTGCCTATCCTTGGGCTGTTTCGGATGCACAAATATACACTTGGCCAAAGCCTTGATTTTTTTGAGGATGATTTCGCGGGGCGCATTAACCAAAAACAAATGCAAACTGCTTCGGCTGTTGGTGAATTGTTGATGGAAACCCTGACGGCGATTGCATTTGCGGGGGCCATGTTGATTGGCGGCGCTGGTGTTCTGTTTGCGTCGGACGCGCGGCTTTCGTTGGTAATGGTTGTGTGGTTTGGGATGTATGTTTTGGCGTTGCGCTGGGGCCTTCCAAAGGTCAGAGCACGCGGAAAAATACGCGCTGAAGCGCGGTCGGCGATCTCGGGGCGGTTTGTAGATAGTATCGGCAATATCTCTACGGTAAAGTTATTCGCTCGCACGGAACTCGAAACAGAGGCGGCGCGAGAAACGCTTTCACAGTTTCGCACTGCCTCTATAGATTTTGGGCGTGTGGTTTTCAGGTTTAGGGCGCTGGTGTCCTTCCTCGCGGGGTCGTTGCCAGTGGCGTTGGTCGGTACTGCACTAGCACTTTGGTGGCACGGAAATTCGGAAACTGGCGTGATTGTCACCGCAGCGATTTTAGCCTCGCGCCTTGGGGCAATGACTTCGTGGTTTTCATTCATGTTAATGGGCTTGTTTGCCAACATTGGCATTGCTGAAGACGGGATTGGAACGCTTACCAAACCCTATCGTTTGACGGATACCGAAGACGCCTGCCCGCCCGCGAACTTCAGTGGTGAAATCCAGTTTGAGAACGTTCAATTCCATTACGGTCGGAAAAGTGGCGGTGGGCTGAACGGGTTCAACCTGACGATCAAACCGGGGGAGAAAGTGGCGTTAGTTGGGCGTTCAGGCGCGGGGAAATCCACTGTTTTATCGCTGCTGCTACGGATGCGCGATGTTGAGGGCGGTGCTATTTCGCTCGATGGGCAGGATATTCGTGCGCTGACCCAAGACGGGTTGCGGCAACAAATCGGGATGGTCACGCAGGACACGCAGATGTTTAATCGCTCGGTTCGGGACAACATTCTATATGGGCACCCTGATGCCTCGGATACCGACTTGTTGGCCGCGTGTGAACAAGCGCAAGCGAGGGAGTTCATTGACGAAATGGTTGATGGCAAGGGCCGCGCTGGTCTGGATGCCTTTCTGGGCGAACGTGGTGTAAAACTGTCTGGTGGCCAGCGACAGCGAATTGCATTGGCGCGGGTAATCCTTAAAAACGCTCCGATTTTGGCGTTGGACGAGGCAACCTCGGCGCTTGATAGCGAAGTCGAGGCGGCCATTCAGGATACCCTCGACGGGCTGATGGAGGGCAAAACAGTCGTCGCCATCGCACACCGTCTTTCCACAATCGCGCAGATGGACCGGATCATTGTGTTGGATCAAGGTCAGATAATCGAGCAAGGAACGCACGATAATCTGTTGTCCATGGACGGCCTTTATGCCGCCTTGTGGCAACGGCAATCCGGCGGTTTCATTGGCGTCGAGGCGGCGGAATGAGTCGGCTGGATCAGGCGATAGTTGCCGCGGGGTTGGCAGAAAGCCGTGCACGAGCGCAGGCGTTGATCGAGGCTGGTGTCGTGTTGGTTGACGGAGTGGCGGCGAAGAAATCTTCGCAGAAGGTTAGCGAGCACGCCGAGATTGTCATAACCGGAAACCCAAACCCATGGGTGTCGCGCGCGGCATTGAAGCTGGATCACGCACTAAAGGAGTTCGGCTTGTCGCCGAATGCGGCTGTTTGTTTGGATGTTGGCGCATCGACAGGCGGTTTTACGGAGGTACTCTTGGCCAACGGAGCGTTGAGGGTTTACGCCCTTGATGTAGGGCATGGGCAGCTGCACGAGCGCCTGCTTGATGATCCGAGAGTTGTGAATATAGAAGGCACCAACGCGCGCGAAATCCCTGAAGCGTTGATACCAAGCGTGGATTGGATCGTAACAGATGTGTCCTTTATTTCCTTGGAAAAAGCGCTACCGGTTCCGCTGTCGTTGGCACGAAAAGGCGCAACTCTGATAGCACTGGTTAAGCCACAATTCGAGGTTGGTCGCTCGAATATCGGTAAGGGCGGGGTTGTCCGCGATCAGGCGGCCAAATCCAAGGCACGCGATCGGATTGAGGAGTTTCTTCAAGCCGAAGGTTGGCAAGTCACGCACCGCGGTGAAAGCCCGATTAGAGGCAGCGATGGGAACGAGGAATATCTCGTGGCGGCCCGTCGTATTTAGCTCAATTTAGAAGCACTATATTCTTTTTTGATAACAAACTGGTAACAACCCGTCGTCCATTGTCCTTTTAGCAAAAGGGGATGGTGGAAAATGGCGGCGAAGAACGAAAATGCTCCGATAATTATCAAGCGGAAAAAAGTGATCAAAGGTGGCGGGCACCATGGGGGCGCATGGAAAATCGCCTATGCGGACTTTGTGACCGCGATGATGGCATTTTTCTTGTTGATGTGGTTGCTTAACGCAACGACTGAACAGCAGCGAAAGGGGCTTGCGGACTACTTCAGCCCGACGATTCCTGTCTATAAAATTTCTGGTGGTGGTGACGGCGCCTTCGGGGGTGAGAGCATGTTTTCGCAAGAACTGGTGTCGAAAACCGGAATCGGTGCGGCAGATATGCGCGCGACTGACAATGAAATGGCCGATGGCGATACTGGTGTCACCCCCTTGGAAATGCTCGACGGTGAAGAGGGTGTTACTGAACTGAAATTCGCGGATATCGAGAACATGTTTCGGGGCGACAGCGGCGAAAGCACTGTCGCGGACGATCTGCTGCAACATGTAAATACACGGATCACGGACGAAGGGCTTATTATCGAAGTTTTTGACTTGCCCTCGTCGCCACTATTTATTGTGGACACCGACGAGCCTAGCGATAAGCTGTTGTTGTTATTGGATATGATTGCCGATGTGATAGCAATAGTCAGCAATGAAGTAGCGGTTTTGGGGCATACCGACGAAGTTAGCCTAGGCGGTGGTGATGCGTTTATCCTGTCGTCGCAAAGGGCAAACTTTGCTCGCCAACGGCTGGTTGGCACCGGAGTTTCCTCGGGCCGCATCGCAAGGGTAGCGGGGTATTCGGACCGTTCGCCAAGCCAACCTGCTGCCGGGGTAATTCGGAATCGACGTATTGAAATTATCTTGCTACGCAGCGCGGTTACAAGCCGGTAACGGTTTGATAAAATTTGATGCATTTAGAAGCGCAACCGCATTAAATGATCTGCGTGTTTACCAGATGTTAAGGGTCCTTCAAAGATAGTGGGTCTGAAAGTGAAATAGTTCAGAAGGGCTTAGAATGACAATATCTTCATCTTTGAATGCGGGCGTTACGGGTTTGAACGTCAATGCCAGCAGGTTGGCAACTATTGCTGACAATATCGCAAATTCGGGAACGTTTGGATATAAACGTGCCGACGCAGATTTTTCGTCGGTCGCTTTGGCGCAAAGCAAAGGGCGATATACGGCAGGCGGGGTGACGGTTAACACCTTCCGGAATGTGGCAACCCAAGGGTCGCTCACACCTACATCAAATCCGACAGATATCGCGATCGCAGGGCGCGGGATGTTGCCAGTAACGCCGACCGCTGCTTTGGGGCAGCCGGGCGGGGCGTATCCGTTGATGATGACTACGACAGGCTCTTTTACGCCGGACAAAACCGGTATTTTGACGTCACAAAGCGGGTTGGCGCTGATGGGTTGGCCAGCATTGGCTGACGGGACAATACCCGTGCAGCCACGCGATAGCGCCGCTGGATTGGAGCCAGTTTTTGTGAACCTGAACCAATTTGCCGCAAGCCCCACCGATCTGATCGGTTTGGGTGTTAACCTTCCCGCTATTGCCACCGAAGCGGGGGCCGCTGGTGACCCGTATCAGATTTCGATGGAGTATTTTGATAATCTGGGCACAACGAAAACAATGACTGCGGTATTTACACCAATTGTTCCGGGCGCAGGGCAATCAAATACTTGGACGTTGGAGATAATTGATGGCGCCACGGGTGCCCTGCCAGTAGCAGAATTCACAATCGCGTTTAATGACACCCCAACGACAGGCGGATCGGTGGCATCGGTAACGCCGGTGTTCGGCGGCACGTATGATCCGCTGACAGGTAACGTTTCCGTAGCTTTTGCAAGCGGGCCGCTTGAAATTGAGGTCGGCGAACCGGGCGGCGCAACGCAGCTAACGCAAATGTCGGCGGAATTTGTACCCATATCGTTGACCAAAAACGGCGCGCCGACGGGCAATTTAACGTCGGTGGAAATCGACGAAAACGGAATAGTATCCGCCATTTATGACAGCGGATTTACCCGCACGATATACCAGGTTCCAGTTATTGATGTGCGCAACCCGAACGGATTAAGTGCCGAAAGCAACCAAGCGTTTACGCTCTCGCAAGCGAGTGGCCCGATGTATCTGTGGGATGCAGGCTCTGGCCCAACAGGCTCAACGGTCGGCTATGCTCGCGAGGAATCTACGACCGATATTGCCGGCGAACTCACGGCTCTGATTAAAACGCAACGAGCGTATTCCTCCAATGCCAAGATCATCCAGACTGTTGACGAAATGTTACAGGAAACGACGAACATCAAACGCTAGATTAAGGAGACAGCGCCATGAGTATTTCGAATGCCATGAACAACGCATATTCGGGCCTGTCTGCGATGTCACGTTCAGCAGAAACGGTGTCGAACAATGTATCAAACGCACTAACTGAAGGATACAGCCGACAGCAAGTTGAATACACGGCTAACGCTCTGGGCAGCCAAGGCAGTGGAGTCCGAATAGATGGCATAACACGAAGTGAAGATGCAATAGTCACACGATTACGGCGAACTGCGGCAGCGGAATTCGCGAATACATCCACTAAATCAGACGCACTGGCCAGACTATCTGGTGCAATGGGTGAACCCGGAGACGCAGCTGCCTTGGCAGTGCAATATGCTGCGTTTGAAGATGCATTGTCCGTCGCGATTGGTGCCCCTGACTCAATTGCGCTACAGCAAGGTATTTTGTCTAGCGCTAAGGGCCTCGCAACCACCTTTAACCAGATATCGACGGAAGTGAATCGTGTGCGAAGTGATGCCGACGCTAACATAGCAAAAGATGTAGATACGGTTAACGCGTCACTAAAGCAGATTGAATCGTTAAACGCAGAAATCAGAATGCTTTCGATGTCTGGGCGAAGTATTTCTGCATTGGAAGACCAACGGCAAATCGCGGTTGATCGCGTAAATGCAATTATTCCTATTAGACAAACCAAAGCCGACAACAGCGAGATAGCGCTCTTCTCACAAGGCGGAGAGATTCTATTGAACGGCTCCGCAAGAACGCTAGAATTTACGCAAACGCAATTGATTTCCCCAAGCATGACGCTGGCATCAGGTGCGTTATCTGGCCTATCTATCAACGGCAGCCCAGTCGATGTCGGCATCTCTGCGGGCGGCTCTTTATCTGCGAACTTCATCGTTCGGGATTCGATGGCAACCAAGTTCCAAGTCCGTTTAGACGCACTGTCCGTTGATTTAATCGAGAGGTTACAGGACCCGACGGTTGACTTAACCCTGTTAGCTGGCAACGCTGGCTTGTTTACAGACGCAGGGGCGGGCTACGACCCTGCAGATGAGGTCGGGATTAGCGGTCGCATATCCGTCAACACATCGGTTGATCCTGCGACTGGAGGGGCGATCTGGCGTTTGCGTGACGGTATTGGCGCATTAACGCCAGGAGTGGCGGGCGAAAGTGGTCAGCTTATTCGGATGGCGGGGGTGCTTGGCGACATTATGCCTGCATCCACAAACCTAGGGCTGGCCGTAGCCATGAGCAGCGCAGGCTTTGCGGAAGAGGTCACGTCATTTTGGGCAGCTGAATCCGCCAGAACCGAGGAGGACCACGCGCATAAACAGAGCGCGCACTCGTTGCTTCGAGTGGAAGAACTGCACGCTACCGGTGTCGATACCGATAAAGAAATGCAGTCGCTACTTATTATCGAACAGGCATACGCCGCCAACGCGCGCGTGATTTCAGTTCTGGATGGACTGATGAAGCGATTGTTGGAGATGTAAAATGATTACTATCGGGCACTCGGGCCTTGCATCTGCAATGAAACTCACGGAACAAACGGCGCTTACGAAATTCGCGTTGGAGGTTGCAAGTAACGAACTTTCATCCGGCATGAAGGACAATTTGGTTGACGCTACTGCCGGTGACTTGGGCAAGCTGTTTGCCATTGACCGTACCATTTCAACGCTCCGATCGGAGGCTGATGCAATTCAGCTAGCCGAAGGAAAATCCACGTTAACGCAGACAGCTCTCGGGAATATCCACAAGAACTTGGCAGATTTTGGTCCTCAGCTTTTGTCCGCAGTCGAGCGTGGAGACGAGCATTCGTCCAGGCTTATCGCCAGCGATGCAAGATATGCATTGGGAGCAGTGGTCGCGTCACTAAATGTCCGCTATGGGCGGCATAGTGTTTTTGCAGGGGCAGCGTTGGATCGGCAGGCGATAGCCCCTGCCGAAGTGATCATCAGCGATATCTCTGCTGTTGTTGCTGGTGCGGCGGATTCCACGGCCGCTCTCGCTGCAATCGATGACTACTTTTATAGTCCGACGGGTGGCTTTGAGACTAGTGTCTTCTTGGGCGCGGCGCTGGATAGCCCACCATTTCGAAACCAGAACGGCGAGCTTATCGAGTATGCACAAAGGGCGGACTCATTCGAGCTTCGCAAAGCGATACGAGCGCTTACTGTCGCAGCAGTAGCTTCTGACGCGCCGAATTTTGTGGGAACTCCAGATCAGTTGGATCTGCTTCGGGAAGCCGGGAGTTCTGCTATTGATGCCGCTGGCGGCATTGTCACCTTAAGGGAAACGCTGGGCTTTGCAGAAGGTCGGATCGAGATAGCGGAAGCGCGTAATAGATCGATGAGTGGCGTTTTCGAGTTGGAGAGGTCTTCGATCATTTCGGCGGACCCGTACGAAGCGGCAACAAAGTTCGAGGCGTTGCAGGTTCAGTTGCAGACGATTTACACAATTACCGCTCGGTTATCGAACCTTTCACTAACGAATTTTTTGAGGTGAGGCGTGGGTATTTATAGAGCTTTGCGATATGTCTCGCTAATTCTGGTTATGCTTTTTGTGCCGTCCATCTCTTTGGGGGCAGCTGTCAGGATAAAGGATCTCGTAGAATACGACGGCGTACGGGGCAACGATCTGGTTGGCTACGGGCTGGTTGTTGGCTTGAACGGAACCGGCGATGGCCTCCGAAACTCACCATTTACCGAAGAGGCGTTGGCGAATTTGCTAGAGCGTCTAGGAATTAATGTAGCCGGAGAACAGTTTCGCCCGAAAAATGTAGCCGCTGTTTTGGTGACGGCCAATTTGCCGGCATTCTCACGAGCGGGCGGGCAAATAGATGTCACGGTTTCGGCCATCGGTGATTCAAAAAGTTTGAGGGGTGGCACCTTGATAATGACCCCATTGAGCGCGGCAGATGGCAACATATATGCCGTCGCGCAAGGGTCGCTAATTGCTGGCGGTGTTTCCGCGTCCGGCGAAGCTGCTGAAATCGTACGAGGAGTGCCAACATCAGCCGTTATTCCTGCTGGTGCCCGAGTGGAACGCGAGGTTGATTTTGTTTTATCCAATATACAGGAGATGCGCATTGCGCTACGAAACCCGGACTTTACCACGGCCGTCAGAATTGAGCGCGCGATTAATGACAGTTTTGGAAAACACATAGCGACGATGATGGATTCAGGCACCGTGCGACTTGATTTACGCCGGTCTGACGCACCAAGTCCGGCCCACTTGATAAGTATGCTGGAAAATATCGAAGTTACCACAGCACAAAAGGCCAGAGTCGTCGTTGATCAAAGGTCCGGAACCATCGTCTTGGGTGATGATGTTCGCATTTCTCGCGTGGCTATTTCGCAGGGAAACCTTACTTTGCGAGTCAAAGAGGCGCCGTTGGTTGTGCAGCCAAACCCGTTTTCCCAATCAGGCGAGGCAATTGTGGTCCCGCGAACCGAGGTCGGTATCGAAGAAGAACCCGGAATAGGGCTGGCGATGGTGGATGACGCGGTTTCATTGCCAGAAGTAATCGAAGGGCTGAACGCATTGGGTGTCTCGCCTCAGGACATGATTGACATCTTAAAGGCTATTAAGGCCGCGGGGGCG
>CALCGO010000354.1 GCA_937901055.1 uncultured Rhodobacterales bacterium | reverse complement strand
CACATATCGGCATCAATATCGGTCAGGCAGGTGATCCGCCCATCCGCCAGTTTCCAGTAGCCTCGGTTCCATGTGAAACCCGTAATTGCATCCCATTCTTCAACTTCCTTGGCGGGGTCGATATGCATTTGCCCGACGCCAGACACCTCGAAGTTACCCATGTACAGATGCCCTAGGAATTTCAAACGCCCGAAGTATTCGATGTTAATTCCGACCTCGTCGATCGCTTCGCCATCCATATCTGGCACGGTGAACGAGAGTTCTGTCCAATCGGTCGTCGAGGGCACTTCCCACGCTCCAACCTCTTTGATCTGGCCACTAATCGCCCCGCGTACAAAAGGCACTACCCGCAGATTGCCGTCGCCTGCCATCGGATCAAGCTGTAGATCCATGGTAACTTTTTGCCCCGTCGTAATCACAGGCGAGAACATTGGACGATAGCGTTCATCATCAAAGTCGGATTTCCGGTAGAACGGTTTCCAGAAAACGCGGCCGCTATGTTCCCGTTCGAACCGGTCAACCAAGATTTGCAATGCGCCTTTGCCCGTTCTGGTTTCCCTATCAGACCAGCTTAGTTCAAGCGTGTTAATCCCAGCAGTGCGAAACCCATGCGTTGATCCTTCAAGTGCAAAATCGAACCGCAACCCACGACGAGTCGTGTCTTCGCGCCAAAGGTCGGGGACTTCGCGACCGTCGAGATCGAGTGCCAGAACGCTTAACTCGCGGGCAAATGTCGGGATGTCGACGATGTTGATACTACCGATGACTCCAGAAGCAATCAGGAAGTCATTGATCGGGCCACGGTACTTGTCCCAATTCGGTTGTGTGCCTTGGAATGTACCGATGATCGCGCCGGCATTGCCTGCGTTACAATCGGTATCCCAACCGCACATCGTTGCTATTTCTACGGTACGTGGCATATCTCCGGCGCCATACAACATCGCCAAAACCATCACACCGGCGTTGGGAATAATGTGACAAACGCCGGGGTAGCGATCGTACCCGAAATCCGCCTCCAGCATATCGCGACAGGCGCGCCAGTCTTCAGGGGTTTCGGCGTGGAATTTCTGCACGGCCCGCACAACACGCGCGTATTCGGAATTTTCGTCGATCACGCTGTTACCAACCGCGAACAGTTCTTCCACCGAGCTTGCCGTAAAGGCTGCGGCAATCATCGCCGCTACGAAACGAGCCCCCTCAAGCCCATCACCATCGTGCGCAACACTCGCCGCCGTTGCTGACATCGCCGCCGCTCGTTCCGGATTGCCAGGGTTAACCCAGCCCCAACTATCAATGAATATCTGTCCGCCAATTTGTTCCGCAATCGCAGCACCATTCTGTGCAATCGAACCTGAGCGAGGGGCTGGAATACCCGACCGCAAGTTGCGGTACGCGGTGTTTTCCGTGCTTCTACCGTAGCCGCCCCACCAATACATGCCATGCCCGTCAGCGGCATAGTTCAGCCAGGTTTTTGCAACCTGTTCCGCAGTAGGTTCCAGCTGATAATCCCGCATGGCGCGGATGAAATAGATCGGGCCATTTGTATCATCGTCCGCCGCAAAGTTTTTGAAATCCCGCACATATTCAGTGATATCGCCGTAAGCGTCACGAATACGTTCATAGGTCCAAAGTGTCGGCTCAACAGGTGCGCCCAACCTTACGCCAATCGCTTTGCCTAGAAAGCCTGCGTATATGCGGTTTAGAATTTCATCGTTTGATAGCATTGTAGTCCCTTAAGTGATCGTTAAATGGTTTCCGTTAGTACGGATTATTCCATCATCTGTTTACGTTGACGCGCAACATTTGCGGCATTGGTATCGTCAGCTTTGATAATATTCTGGGCGGTTAAGACAAAAGTACCCGTTTCAGCGTTCAAATCCAGCTTGTTGATTTTGTCGAGTTGGGCAGCGTCTTGAGCCTCAATAATACTTTCTCCCTGCATCGCCCCAAGGATAGCACCGGCCATAACCCCGATCGAATCCGTATCGCGGCCGGAGTTGACACCATCCAATATCGCCCGCCTGAATTCCCCGTCTGCAACAATAGCAAACCCGAGCGCCAGCGGTAGTTCTTCGATACTAAGGAACCTTGATGGTTGATAGTTTGGCGAAGCTTGCCCCGCACGTTTCGCCGTGTGGTTCAGGTCGTCCCCCATCGGCGAGAACGGTGCGATTTTCTCATGGAATACCGCCACGACTTCCGCGTGCTCTGCCCCTTTTTGGCGAAGCACCTCAGCAGCTTCCACAATCTCGGATATCGCTGTGCGCGTCCCGTCTTTAGCCAAATCATGTGCCGTTTTCACGACTTCATCAATCGTAGTTCCGGGAATAAACGCCGCCGCAACCGCACCAGCGAGAACACCCGCCGCTTCAAGCCCATAGCTTTGTTGATGGCCGCTGGCGAAGGTAATAGCCTCGTCATACGCCGCCTGCGGATTAGCCGCGTTCACCACACCAATCGGTGCGATATACATCGCAGCACCACAGTTAACCATATTTCCTACGCCACCTTGGCGGGGATCACAGGACGAAAGTTGGTGACGTTGAAAAATCCATTTTTCGGGGTAAAACAAGCGTTCAATCAGCGCTGTTTTACGTTGTAATTCTGGTATCCAACGTTGGCGCCACGCGATCTCGCGCACCATGCCGTCGGCCATGTCCCAAGCATCAATATGCCGTTTTACGTCATTATATACTTCCATCAACGCCAACGTCATAAACGTGTCGTCGGTTACAATTCCATTTCCGCGAGCCCTGCCTTTGCGAAGGTCTGTGCTTTGGGTGTCACGATACCAAGCCGTATTAATCGTATCCACGCGACCATATTTTTCGCGAATTTCGGCGGCGGACAGTTTTTCTATGGGAGCACCCATGGCGTCACCTAAAGCGACGCCATGGACTAGCCCGCGAACCCGTCCTGCGAAGGACAGGCCGTTTGCTGATGTATGGCTCATTCAAGAACCGTTCTTGCGTAATCGGTCAACTTCGTACCGCCAGCGGCGTTGAAGTCAGCCACGTAACCATCCCAATCATCGAACGATGTTTCGCCCGAGATGAAGCGGAATACGCTTGTGCGATAGAAGCTTTCAGCAGCATCCACATCCACAGCCAGATCGGCAGGGAATACGAACGAATTATCAGCCGAGAAGAACTCAACACCTTGATCAAGCGAGGCTTGAGCAACTGGTGCAAGCAGATCTACAGGTGGCTGCCAAGCATTCGGGTTGGACACCATGAAACGAGGCCACCACGAACCGAGATCCTCGGTAATCGCGATTGTGCCGCCGTCATTTGTATGGTGACGACCTTCAAAGCCTAGACGTTCCATAAACTGACCTTCAGGACCTGCCAGGAAGTCCATGAATGCAACGACTGCTTCTTTGTTTTCAGACAGGACGGACATCGCAAATCCACGAGTTTCTTTGCTTACACTTGTTGCCTGAAGACCTTGCGCAACACCAACTGGTGGTTGAAGAAGTGTCAGTTCGGTATCTGGATGCACCTGACGCATTTTCGCGCGGTAAATACCCACAACCGGGCCGGCGGTACCCATCACAACACCAACACGACCAGCATAAAGGTCATCTTCTTTGGTTTCCCAATTTTTGGTGATGTATTCAGGATCAAGCAGACCGTCGGCGTAAAGCATATGGTAATACTCTAGCTTAGCACGTTCCTCGTTCGAAACACGTGCATCAACCCACTCACCGTCGTTCTGAACCCATGTTCCTGTTACACCGAACGCCTGATTAAAGATCGCGTCGAGTTCTTTGGTGTTGCCTGGTGCCATGATGCCGTAAGTGTTTTTCTCACCATCGCCATCAAAATCGGAGTCGGACAGAGCACGAAGAAGTCCAGTCCACTCGTCCAGGGTAGTCGGCTTACCAAGGCCGGTCTGTTCCAGCCAATCAGTCCGGATCACAGGGGCTTTGCTGCGGGCCGCAAACGGATAGAGAAGATATGGATAATTATCCAAACGCGCTACATTGTGAGGCCACAACGCATCTTTCAGATTTTCAGTACCTTCAAGCCAAGGGCGCCAGTCTTCCAGCAGGTTTTGGTTGGCAATCTGTTCGTCTCCGCCTTGGAAGTAAATCAGATCAGGAATGTCACCAGAAAGCAGCATCAGGTTTAGCTTGTCAGCATATCCGGAAGCCGGCAGGTCAACGATTTCCACATGGACTTCGTTACCCTGAGCAGCCATCGCAGCCTCAATTCGAGCAATATGCGCTACGTCGTCAGGATTAGTTGTTACCAAATCCTTCAGAACAACGCGAATGGTCACAGGTTCGGCAAAAGCCGCCCCAGCCATACCGACGCAGAGCGCCAGCGCAGTTGTAGTTTTAAGTAAAGTGTTACCAAGCATTATGTATCCTCCATTTGTTGCTTGTATTCATTATTTGACAGCACCGCTCATGGTGCCTTTGGTGAAAAATTTCAAAATTAGCGGGTAGATCATTAAAACCGGTGCGATCGTGAACAGGATCATTCCAGCCTTCAGCGCGCGCATATTGATCTGGCTCGCACCCTCATAACTGCTCATGGCTTGCAAGCCGACCATCGCCGCCTTGTCGCCTTCAACAACAAACTGACGCAGCACGACTTGTAGCGGCCACATGTCTTGGCTGTTGAAGTAGATCATTGGGCGCAGAAAATCGTTCCAGTGATAAACGAGGTAGAACAACGTGATCGTCGCAAGCGCAGGCCGCGCCAGTGGTACAACGACCAGCCACAAAGTCTGGAACGCGTTAGCACCATCAAGTTCGGCAGCTTCAATCAGCTCTTCGGGGATTTCCTCAAAAAAGCGGATCAGGATGATCAAGTACCAAGCGTTAACCAGTTTGTACAAGATCACGGACCAGTAAGAATTCAATAACCCCAGCTTCTTAACGACGAAGTAGTCGGGGATTAGGCCAGGCTCGAAAACGATCGTAATCAGCACAATGATGAAAAATACCCGGCGACCGGGTAAATTTTGCCGTGACAATGCCCAAGCCATCAAAGCCGTAAATATGATGTTAAGAAACGTGCCAACGCCTGTTATCAGCAGCGAGTTCATTAACCCACGCCGCACAGCTGGATGATTAAGCAAAACATCCCAAACTTCTGTTGAAAGGTCATTTGGCAGGATGGTTAGCCCGCTCATAAACGGAACCTTGGATGAATCCGAAAGGGACAGCGCGAGCAAATTCAGAATAGGCTGTACGGTTACGACAACCATCAGTAGCAACGATGAAACGATGATTACTTGTTCGATACGCTCGAATGTTGTGCGATTATCAGCGGCCATTACCACACACCTTTTCCGGTAAGCTTTTTCGAAAAGTTATGCGCGGCAATGATCATCACCAGACCAATTACGCCTTTGAACAGGCCAGCAGCCGTGGCGAGCGAGAACTGCCCAGTTTGCAGCCCGATCCGGTACACATATGTATCAATGATATCGATCCGGTCGCGGATGGCGTCATTGGCAAGATTGAAAACTTGATCGAAACCGGCGTTCAGGAACAAGCCTACATTCAGGATAAACAAAGTGGCGATCGTCGGAATAATCCCCGGGATCGTGACGTTGGTAATCTTTTGCCAACGGTTGGCCCCATCCATTTCAGCAGCATCATAAAGTTGTGGGTCTATTGCCATGATAGCAGCAAAATACAGAAGGGAGTCCCATCCTGCGCTGCGCCATATCTCGGAGAACACCAGCACCCAACGGATAGATCCTGAATCGGTCATGAATGGAACCGATGCTAAACCAAACATCCCACGAATATCGTTAACAGCCCCATTTGATGGTGAGAGCGCCGCGATGAAAATACCGGCAATAACGACCCAAGACAGGAAGTGCGGTAGATAAATTGCTGACTGGATGAATTTGCGAAGGCCCGTTCCACGGACTTCGTTAATCATTAGTGCAAGGAAGATCGGAACAGGGAAAACAAAGAGCATCTTCATGCCCGAAATTATCAACGTATTCAGCAACACCTGCATAAATATCGGTGAGGAAAACAGCGTTTCGTAATGCTTGAATCCCACCCAGATATTGTCGCCGATAATACGGAAATCCTCAAACGCAAGTTTGGCTTCCCAAATCGGCAAATAGTGGAACAAAGCAAAGTAAATTACGCCGGGCGACATCATAAGATAATAGGGCCACCACGTCTTCAAACCACGCATGAACCGCCCTTCACTATTATTGGGAACGTTCCCATCTGTGTGTGTGGAATTTTTATTTTTGCTTCCTATTAACATCAAAACCCTAACCTGTAGACGACATCTGCTTGGGTGCAGTGTCCTTGACGTCCAATAACGAACCTCGATCTGTCAGCTGGCATGGCAACACAATACGTTCGTGCGTTACACGCCCTGAAACCTGATCAAGAAGTAGCTCCATTGCTCTGTCACCGATCTTTCTTGCCGGCTTCGATATCGTCGTAAGACCCGGGTCGGCAAACACACCTGCCGGAATTCCGTCAAACCCTAAGATCGAGACATCGCCTGGGCATTTCAACCCTGCTTCGCGAACAGCCAGCAATGCGCCCAATGCCATCAAATCGTTTGCCGCAAACACGCAAATGGGTCTATCACCTGAACGTTTCAGCAAGTTTTTCATAGCCTGAGTACCTGACTCAACAGTATACTCACCATCCTCGACCAACAGTTCTGCGGGATCAATGTTTCGTTCTATAAAATAGTCATGTACGACACGCATAAACCGTACTCGTGCCAGCCGCCCAAGCGGCCCTGCCAATATCGCCGGTCGCGTATGACCCATATTTTCAAGGTAATTCAAACCCAACCGAACACCTTGTACGATATCGCTACCAACACTTGAAAGTTCTGGAAACCGTTCGGCGCTGGACCCAATTAACACTACGGGCATTCCGAAACGCCCCAGATCATCGATGCTATCTTCAACCGGATTAACGATGGCGCCGTCGACACGCGCGTGACGCAATGCACGCAGGTGATTTGCCTCGCGTACGGGGTCCCAGTCAGAACTGAAAACCAGCAGCGAAGCCCCTTTTTCGGCAGCCTTATCTTGTGCACCGCGGGCAACCTCCGCCCAAAACGGGTTTGCGATATCGGGTATGACCAACCCCAGCATTCCAGTACGCCCGGACCGCAACGACTGCGCCAAATGGTTCCGTTCATAGCCAACTGACTGTGCAGCTTTCATTACTTTTTTTCGAGTTTCAGCGTTGATATTCGAAGCGTCCGAAAGCGCCCGAGCAACCGTACTTTTTGACACCCCCGCAATGCGGGCGACATCAATTATTGTAGGACGATTTGGCTTCACACTCTTCATTTAGCCGGTCTTCCCTCCAAGATTCGACTCATACGCTCCGTGGGAACGTTACCATAAATTAGTGCCTTTGCAACAAATTTGATTTTCAGACTATGCACCCAACTTCCACTGGCATCGATGGAACTGCTTAAGGTGACGAATAATAGGTTGAGAACTCAGGATATTCAAAGAACACTGTGGTAAGGTAATGGCGGGCAAAATCACACTCGGTCTCGCAACACCCGTTCCATCATAGGCCTAACCTCCCAATTCAAGTGAACCAATGAAGCCAAACCATTTTATCATGAATAATGGGGGGGTGACAGCCTCTCCAAAATAACAGCTTCTTACTGATCTGCCGCAATTAGCTGGCCCAGTTTGAATGTTAGTGCATGATCGGTCTTTGGTCCATCGGGATGATGGTTTCCGGAGCCGGAGGGCGGTAGCCCAATGCACTGTGGGGTCTCTTGGTGTTGTAATGCTTCCTCCATTGTTCGATGATGATCTGTGCTTCTTTAAGGGTGTAAAAGACTTCACCGTTCAGCAACTCGTCGCGCAGTCTGGCATTGAAGCTTTCACAATATCCGTTCTCCCAAGGTGATCCTGGCTCGATGTAAGCCGTTTTGGCACCGACGGCTGATATCCAGTTGCGGATGATTTCAGCGATAAACTCCGGGCCGTTGTCCGATCGAATGAACGCTGGGATACCGCGCAGGATGAACAAGTCTGTCAGAGCATCAACAACATCTGTTGAATTAAGCTTACGCTTTACCCGGATTTCCAGACATTCACGACTAAACTCGTCGAGGATGTTCAGCGTCCTGAACGCCCTGCCATCATCTGTTCAGTGATACGCAAAATCGTAAGACCAGACGTTCTTTGTCAATCGCAGAGTAAAAAGGGTCCATATAGCGGCGTAAAACTGGGCC
>CALCGO010000353.1 GCA_937901055.1 uncultured Rhodobacterales bacterium | reverse complement strand
GGGCAACCTTCGTGCCTCTAAGGACCGCGCCGAATTTGACCAATTCATGCGTGAAGAGAACGCCAAGGATGTAACACCTGAACCAACGACGTCTGAATACAAGCCGTCTGGTTACCCGGGCAATCCGACACAGGCACCTGCCTAACCGACCTTCCCCCCGCGCAAGCGGGGGCTTACCTTATACAGTGGAGCTAAAATGACATATTATGACGCCGCATACACAGGCCTGCCAGATCCGGAGATGGACAGCCAGTTCTATGACAAAGTCCCGTCCCGCCGTCTTGTGGCTTGGGTTTTCGATGGAATAATTACCTTTGGAATTACATTTCTAATCAGTGTTCTTTCCATCGGGTTGGGATTTTTCGTTTTCCCGTTCATTTGGCTGGTCGTCGGCCTGATTTACCGCTGGTTCACCATCGCTTCCAAATCCTCGACATGGGGTATGCGAATGGTGGGAATCGAGTTTCGCGACAAAGACGGGCAGAAATTTAGCTCCGGCCTTGCGCTAATACACACTTTGATCTTCACCATCGGTACGGGCTTCTTCTTCGTGCAAATTCTTAGCATCGTGTTGATCCTGACCAGTCGTTACGGACAGAGCGTGCAAGACATGATCCTTGGCACGACGGCAATTAACCGCCCTCTAAATTAACGATTGCCCATACCACCAGTGCTTTGTTAGGGTTATCTAAACTCTAGCAAAGTATTTTCGTATATGCGCCACACGCTTCCAACCGCGCCCCAGTTCTATGTGACGGCCCCGCAACCCTGCCCCTATCTAGACGGCAAGGTCGAGCGTAAGCTGTTTACGGCTCTATTCGGGGATGGTGCAAAATCCTTGAACGACAGCCTTTCGGGTCAAGGATTCCGACGCTCTCAAAACGTATTATACCGCCCTACCTGCCCCGGATGTTCCGCCTGCATGTCGGCACGTGTCGTAGCCGCAGGGTTTGAACCATCGCGAAGCCAGCGACGTGTTCTGAAACGAAACCAGAAACTAAGCCGCGAAGTCAAAGCCCCTTGGGCAACCGAGGAACATTACGAACTTTTCGAAAAGTACCTTGAACAACGCCACGCTGATGGCGGAATGGCTGGCATGGATATGTATGAATTCGCCGCCATGATCGAGGAAACACCGGTGCAAAGCCGCGTGATTGAATATTATGAAACAGATGACGACGGTGAAAAAGTCCTGAAAGCAGCCTGTTTGACTGATGTGCTGCACGACGGATTGTCGATGGTTTACTCTTTTTTCGATCCAGATCTAAAGAACCGTTCGATGGGCGCCTTTATCATTCTTGACCACATCCGCATGGCCCGTGACGCGGGGTTGCCTTACGTCTATCTAGGGTTCTGGGTGCCGGGTAGCCAAAAGATGAACTACAAGGCGAGCTATCGTCCCTTGGAGGTCTTCAAAGATGGTATCTGGAACGAGCTAACCGACGAGATGATCACTGACGTTGGTGAAGACCCGTTGGGGAATGATCCGGTCGCGGAACAGGTCGCCGCAATACACCTTCCGCCGCAAACGTAAAAGCAGACATAAAAAAAACGCCCCGATGAAGATCGAGGCGTTTTTGTTTATCTCGCTTGCAATCAGTTCAACAAGTTCGGAATGATTGTCACAACGCTTGGGAAGAACCACAACAGCAACAACCCGACGACCTGAATAAGCACGAACGGGATTACACCACGATAGATGTGTGCCGTCGTAACGCTCGCCGGTGCAACGCCACGCAAGTAGAACAAGGCGAAGCCAAACGGCGGGGTCAGGAAGCTGGTTTGCAGGTTCACCGCAATCATGATCGTTACCCATTTCGGGTCCATCGTACCGCCGTAGATAACCGGACCAACGATGGGAATAACGATATAGATGATCTCGAGGAAATCGAGCACGAAACCAAGGAAGAACAACACCGCCATCACGATAAGGAAAACGACCCATTCGCGCTCAAAGCTACGTAGGAACGACTGGATGTAATGCTCACCACCAAAGGAGATGATCACGAGGTTAAGCATTTGTGAACCAATCAGGATCGCAAATACCATCGACGTCACCTTGGCGGTTTCCCGCACCACCGGCGTCAACACTGCGGTTTTCCACAAAGTCCAACACGCGAACAACAGCCCGCCCATGGCGACGTGGTAGAAAACTAATGATGCAATAATCGCAATCCAGTTTTCAAATCCGACATGCGAAATATTGGCGCGTAGATCGAAGTTGATACCAACAAGCAACAACAGAACCATTGCGAAAGCGGTTACCAGAATGATCTTTCCCGTGCCGCCTTCGTCCTGCAACTTGCGGAACGCTGCCAACATGATCGCCCCGCCCGCGCCAAGCGCCGCAGCAGGGGTCGGGTTGGTGATGCCACCAAGGATCGAACCAAGCACCGCAACAATCAATATCAGTGGTGGGAACACAACGCGCAGGACATCATTCGCAGCCAACCGTTTGGCTGCGGCTTTGATTCCAACAAACATCACTGCAAACGGTATTGCTTGTAACGCGAAAACCGTACCGGGACTGGATTGCGGCCCAAGCAGCAAAATATCCACCAACAACGACAAACCGAGACCAAACGCGCCGATATAAAGCGGCCGCTTCTCCTCGTTCGGAGCAAGTCCATACGCGGTTGTCAGCATTAGCGCAAAAAGAACCAGAATTTTAACCAAACCGGACCCAATTGGTGCGGCGTTGGCAATAACTTCGGCCCGAAACTCTTCGATCTGTTCCGGTGTGCGGCGACGGTCCTCAGTGCTCAGACCACCACCAGATGCCTCGAGGTCGGCTTGAACAGCTATTGCACTGTCCCATGCGTCCTGACCGTGTAGTTCGATCATCGAAGCCTGACATTGCTCACCAACATTTGTGCGCAACTCGGCTTGCGTGCCGATACTTGCAACGGTTGAAACATACGGGCTTTGGCTACCAACCATATTGAACGAAGAAGCTGTAATCGCAAACAGGATGATGCCTGTTGGAACACCCAGTAGCCAAAGAAGCTTATGGTTGCGACTTGTGCGCCGGCCGGTTGAGGCCTCCACATGAATTGGCGGGGCTTTAGTCGGGTTCAATAACGCAAACCCGAATGCATAAGCAGCATATAAGAACGCCAGCATTATGCCCGGCAACAACGCCGCCTTAAACAACGTACCGACTGACAGAACCGCCGCCTGCCCCAAATAGGTCAATGCATCAGTACAGCCAGCCTCGATCGCGCGCCCTTCTTGAGCGGCTGAATAGATATCACCCGCCAATGTGCCGAGTAGGACGATAACGATCGAAGGCGGAATAATCTGACCAAGCGTTCCTGACGCCGCAATAACCCCCGTCGCCAGTTCTGGCGAATAGTTGTGCCGCAGCATCGTTGGCAACGTTAGCAAACCCATAGTCACCACAGTCGCGCCGACAATACCCGTGGAAGCCGCAAGGAATGCACCAACAACAACAACCGACACGGCCAATCCGCCCGGCAATGGGCCGAAAACGCGGCCCATGGTTGTCAACAAATCCTCGGCAATTTTTGAGCGTTCCAGCATGATGCCCATAAGCACGAACATCGCCACAGCAAGCAGCGTTTCAATCGACTGCCCCGCAATAACCCGTTCGTTCATGCGGTTAGCAATGAACGAAATATTACGGTTCATCGCCGTTTCCCAACCGCCGTTAAACAGCGGATCCATATAGACAGGTAAATCGGGATACTTGAAAATCGAAATAGCTTTGTGATCCACCCCCGAGTTCAACAAGTCTTTGTAGGCATCACTAGAGGTGTCCAACACCTCCTTCATCAGCAAGCCTGAGCTGTCCAGCATTGCCAGAATACCGAAAGAGATCGTCGCTGCACCACCGATAGCAAAAGCCACCGGAAAGCCCGACATAATTCCGCCAAACAGGCAGACGAACACAATAATTAGGCCTAATTCGACGCCATCTAGTCCGAAGAGCATTTTACATCCTACCTTTAATGTGCTGCGGCGGCTGTTTCAGCCGTCTCGTCATTTAACTCGTCCAGTTGCTGGTATTTACCTGCACTGGCCTCGCCCTCGATAAACTCCAACATGGAGCGCCAGAAGAACGTTAAACCTTGTATGAACATCATACCTGCGAAACTGATCAGCAATATTTTGAACAAGAAGTACCCGTCAAACCCGTTCGGAGAGAAACCGATGGTTTCAACATTCCATTTCAGGTGCGCCGATAATCGATCCATTTGTGACAGTGTTTTAGTTACGTTCACTTTTGGCGTCACCAGATGTCGCCACATAAAGAACCAGCCAAACATCCAAATAATTGTCATGAACGGAATGACGAAGAACAATGACCCGAACATATCCACGACTTTCTTGGCGCGGTGGCGCATCCCTGCATAGAACAAGTCAACCCGTACGTGGCCACCCTGCACAAAGGTGTAAGAAGCAGCCAGACAAACGATCATGGCGTTATAGAATTTCAACTCTTCGCCATACCAGCTTAGGTCGCGTGTAAACGCATATCCGAATGGGCTGATTGAAATCTCGGCGACTTTGAAAATCCGTTGAA
Source organism: uncultured Rhodobacterales bacterium (assembly GCA_937901055.1). Lineage (GTDB taxonomy): Bacteria > Pseudomonadota > Alphaproteobacteria > Rhodobacterales > Rhodobacteraceae > NORP23. The sequence goes on along the minus strand of CALCGO010000353.1, from coordinate 1,065 downwards.
GGAATACGATCATGATTTGTTGCATGACCATGAACAGCGAGGCCCAAGCGAAGAAGCGGCCAACCGTGTTGGCAAATGCCTCGAATCCGCGGACAATTGCCCAAAGAAACTTTCGGTAAAACGCGCCAACGACGCTTAATACAACGAAAATATCGAAAATAACGAAGAAAAATTCTTTCGACGCACCGTAATAGATGAAATGCCCCAACGCCGTTTTATCGGACCAGTCGAGCCATGAAGATGGGTGAAAAATTACATAGAAAAGGTTCAGAAAACCGTGACCGATATTGGTAAACACCCAAATCACAAAATCCATAATGCAAAGTCCCTCGTTAGACGTCCGTAGATATCATCCTACGTGTCGTCAAAATCCCCCTCCCCAATAAAGGGAAGGAGGTTTGTAGTTTTGGAATAACCCTAAGGCTTAGCGGTTGCCAAGAACGCGTGTACGCTGGCGAACATACTCGCCATCGGACTGCGAAATCCAAGCAGCAGAAGATGCCATTGATGCTTCGAAGCTTGCACGAATGCGTGCAAACAATTCGTCATCCATGAATTCATCCATAACTTCCGCAGAGGCCGCACCGAATGCGTCGCAAACGTCGTCACCAAACTGAAGTGTCTGAACGCCCTGCGCCTGAAGACGCGCAAGTGCGGCACCATTGTTTGCCAATGTCAAAGACAGGTTGTGATTGGTCGTAGCCAATGTTGCCTGCTCGATGATTGTCTGATGAGCTGTCGAAAGCCCTTCGAACATGTCAAGGTTACAACCCAGAGCAAGACCGGAACCCGGCTCATGGAAACCAGCTGTGTAGTACACTTTTGCAACTTCCTGGAAACCAGCGCGTTCGTCAGCCCAAGGGCCAACCCACTCTAGGCCGTCCAAAGCACCTGACGAAAGCGCTTGATAAAGCTCGCCGCCTGGAATGTTCTGAACAGATGCGCCGAGTTTACCAAGCGCTTTACCACCAAGACCAGGCATACGGAATTTCAGGCCATTGAAGTCTTCTGCGGAGTTGATTTCCGAACGGAACCAACCACCGGACTGCGAACCGGAGTTACCAC
>CALCGO010000352.1 GCA_937901055.1 uncultured Rhodobacterales bacterium | reverse complement strand
TATCACCTCCGATATCGAAATCCTTTCGGTCGATGGCATTTCTGAGCCTTTCGGCGGCGAACTCTACTTCGGAGGGGCCAGTGTCCGGCAGGACGATCAAGAATTCTTCGCCGCCCAGACGAGCGACCAGATCAATACCGCGCAAGTTTTCTTGCAGCCGATGGGCGAATTCTTTCAGTACGCGATCGCCGGCACCGTGACCGTGGGTGTCATTTACGGATTTGAAACGATCCAAATCCATCATTATCACCGCGTAAGGCAAACCGGATTCAGCGGAGCGTTCAGTAATTCGCTGCATGTGTTGCGTCGCATAGCGCCGGTTGTATAGCCCGGTAAGCGGGTCGATCACGGCCATTTTCAGCCCGTCCCGAACGTTAGATCGCAACCGGTCAGAATATTTTTTTCTTCGCATCTGGGAACGCAGCCGCGCCACCATTTCATTGGGGTCAAACGGCGCGTGGATATAGTCGCTTGCACCGAATTCCAGTCCTTTGGTCGCGGTCTCCATCTCGCCATCTTCCACGACCAGAATTATCGCAGATTGGCGGGTGTCGAGATTGGCACGCAGGTTGGATACCAACCGCAAACCATCCCCGCCGTTGGCGAGGTTTTGGCAGACGATAAACACATCTGGCGTGTTGTTGCGGGCGATGCCGGCGGCCTCTTCTTCGCTATGTGCAACGATGGCGCTAATGGGCAGGCGCGATTGAATGCATCTCGCCCAGTCTTTAGCTTGCGAGGGGGTATTGGCCGCCACCAAAACACTTCCATGTTCATCTTTGTTGAAGCTGTGATCTTCAAGGAAATCACTTAACCCCAGTTCATGCGAGGTCGTTTCGCGCAGCTTCAGCTCGTCAAACATCATTTTTACGCGCATCAGGTTGCGCACACGCGCGAATAAGGTGATGTCGTTGATCGGCTTGCTTAAGAAATCATCGGCCCCGGCATCCAGGCCACGAATTTTTTCTTCCGTGCTGTTGTGGGCGGTGACCATAATTATGGGTATATGGGCGGTTTCAGGGCGCGATTTGAGGATACGGCACACCTCGTATCCGTCCATGTCGGGCATCATTACATCCAGCAAGATCATGTCCGGCAACTCTGCTTCAGTGAGCGCCAGCGCTTGATGTCCATTTTCAGCCAGAAGTACGTCAAAATACGCTGAAGACAGTTTCGCCTGCAATATCAATCTGTTGGTCATTACGTCGTCGACGACCAGAATTCTCCCAGACATTTACCCTCCAAAAACACACACTATTTATATGGGTCGGAGAGAACACTAAAAGCATTAACCGAAAGTTAACGCCGCCAAGAAAGTACGAACAATTGTAAACAAAACTAGGGGTGTCAGGGCTTTGCGATTGGCGCAAGAGATTTCAGATAGGTAGCGATAGCGAGGCGATCTGCATTGCTCAGATGTGATGTATTTTCAATGACATCAACCATCACCCCGCTAGCGGAATCGAAATCCGGGGTGAAACCGCTTTCAAGATATTCGGTGAAATCCCCGACGCCCCAATGGGCAAGGCCGTCCGCGTGAGGTGTGATGTTGGGAACGCGGCCGTCCCCTTCGGGCAAGGGGGCACCTGACATCCATTTCGCAGGTTTTAGCCCACCAAAGACGGTCCGTGGAGTATGACATTCCGCGCAGTGGCCCAGCCCCTCGACAAGATATTGGCCGCGTGAGAAATCGCCAGAAACGACGGAGTCATTCAGGTAGAGAAGCTTCCACAAGCCAAGCGCGCGGCGGAAACGGAAAGGCAGCGGGAGGTTGTGCGCTTGGTTGACTTCGCTTGAGGGTGGCAAAGTGTTGAGGAAGGCATGCAGGTCAACGATATCGGCAGGTTCTACGCGCGAATAGGACGTGTACGGGAACGCTGGATAATAGTGCTGCCCGTCTGGTGAAACGCCTTTGATCATGGCATTGGCCAAGTCGAGCGGCGACCAGTTTCCGATACCGAATTCCGGGTTTGGTGAAATATTCGGGGCATAAAATGTGCCAAAAGCGGAGGGGAATTCGCGGCCGCCTGTTAGCAGCAATTTGGCTTCGCCTTCGGCCTTGGGCGCAGCGTGACAGGAGGCGCATCCGCCGGCGTAGAACACGTCTCGGCCTTTTTCGACGTCGCCGTCGCGTGCGAATTCGGCACTGTCAGACAGCATTTCCGGCGCGGAAAGCAGCCACAAAACACCCGCGACAAACGCCGCGAATGCCAGGATCAGTTTTAGCAGTTTATTCATTCACGCGATCAGCGTTTGATGCGGTAAGCTTTGTGACAGGCTTGGCAATTGGCACCAACGGCTGCGAAAGCTGCTTGCAGTTCTTCGACAGAAGCAGGCGCAGACGACTTGGCAGCTCCGGTGTCCGAAATAAACTTCGCCATGGCCGAATTGAAGCCTGCCGCGTCGGACCAGATGGCGGGGCCTGCGCTGCTACGCATGTTTTCTTCCATGCCAGCCGGGAACAGACCCGGTAACCCAAGGGCTGCGGTGTTGATCGTTGCCAATGCCGCCTGTGCCGCGATTGGGTCAAACGGGATATTCCCTTTCATCATGCCCGATGCCAGCCCTGTCGCGGCGCCCGCGTTTTGCATCAGGTTGATCCGGAGCGACACTGGATCGTTAACATCTGCGGTCACCAAATTATGGCTTCCGGCGTATGCTGAAACGGCAAAGGCGGCCGAGGCTAGGATAGTGAAAATGCGCGTTGAATTTTTCAAAAAAATTTCTCCCGTTGATGAAACTTCTGGAAGCATAGGAGGTTTTTTCCAACTAGCCACCCGAAATACCGCGTATCTTCTGGCGCCTTCAACAACTTATCGTGATTGCCTGTAGCGGAGAATTAGGCGATGTATAATGATGATCCGGATTGGAGGTACTTTATGAAGCGTATATTAATAACCATTGCCCTGTTGGGTGCGGCAACGGGTGCTGTGGCCGACGAATTTACCGTCGGGTTCAACTGGGAGGGGCTGAAACTTTGCACCTCCGGGCGGCCGAATACGGTCGGGAACCCGGTTTTTCAACTAAACGATGTTCCGGATGGAACAAAGTGGTTGTATTTCGAACTGACGGATTTTGATGCACTCGGGTATAATCACGGCGGTGGCTGGATCGAGTATGACGGAGCCGAGATGACGCAAGCGGATGTCTTCCGGTACAAAAGTCCTTGCCCGCCAAATGGCACGCACACTTATGAATGGAGCGTGACAGCGGCCCCTACACAAAGTCTGTCGAACCCCTTGGGCGTTGCTGCGTCGACCTTGTCTTATCCATGAAGGATCACAGGATGAACCGCGAGAATGCGGAACGGGTTGGTATTCAGGTGCTCGGCTGGTTGGCAGGGCATGACGATATGCTTACGCAGTTTCTAGGTATGACAGGGATTGCGGCGGATGATTTGCGGACGCGGGCACAAGAACCGGAGTTTCTGGGGTTTGTGCTGGATTTCCTATTAAGCGACGACTCGATGGTTATGGCGTTCTGCGAAGATGCACATATGGCGACGGAAGCCCCGATGCTGGCGAGAGGCGCTTTGCCGGGCGGTGATGTGCCGAACTGGACCTAAACAGTATGTGCGTTTTCAAAAGGCCTAAATGAACAATGCCCCGCCAGACATTTGGTCCAGCAGGGCATTGCAAATTGATATTTCGTTTCGGGTAAGGTCTTACCCGAAATAACAAGCTTAGTTGGAAGGGGCTGTTTCTGTAGCACCTTCAACAACGTTCTCGATCGCATCCGTAACAGCCTGTGCAGCCGCGTCTGCTGCGGCCTGCGCTGCAGCCTCGGCTTCGGCAGCCAAATCAGCGGCAACTTTTGCAGCGGCCTCTTCAGCGGCTTTAAGGGCGGCGGCTGCGGCTTCTTCAACAGCTTCGGCGGCGGCTTTGGCAGCAGCGGCGGCCTCTGCTGCGGCAGCCGCTTCAGCTTCGGCGGCAGCCATAGCTACGGCTTCGGCCTCAGCGGCTTTGTTTTGGGAATACATGTAATATCCGGCGCCGGCTGCGGCGAGGATAACGATAATTGCAATAATCTTTTTCATGGCGCGTGGCCTCCGTAAAATATTAGCCTTGTGTGGGCGAAAGATTAACCAATCCCCACGACTACAGGCCCAATAGCCCTCTATTTGCCGTTTGGCCATCGTTTTATGGCTGCAAAGCAGGAATCGGCATAAATACGCGTGGTTCGTTTTGGCCGTGGCACATGAATATTGAAGGTGTTGGTTAGGGTCCGTCGATCAACCGACAACCAACTGTTCAAGCGCCCCTCGCAGCCCATCCGGCAAGGGAACGGGTCGGCGGGTTTCTGTGTTTACATAAACATGCGTGAAGCGCGCCTCCGCAGCGGCGTTTTGGTCGTTCACATCAAACAGACCAATTTCGAAAGTAACGGACGTGTTGCCGACCCGCGAGACCTTAAGCCCTACGTCAAGCGGTTCAGGAAACCCTAGTGATCCGTGGTAGGTGCAGGACGTCTCCACCACCAGACCGACGATCTCGCCGTTGGGGATATCCATAGCGGCGTTTTCGATCAGCCACGTGTTCACGGCTGTGTCTACATATTCGTAAAAGACGACGTTGTTCATATGGCCGTACATGTCATTGTCGCGCCAACGGGTGGTCATTTGTTTGAACTGTGCATAGTCTGCACGACTGGATCTTTCACGCGCCATGAGGCCTCCTTAAATGTCGGAGGTAGGGTAGCAGCATTAAAAGGGTGAGCAAGTGACAAAGACAATCAAGGCGCTGCTGTTTGACAAAGACGGAACGTTGTTCGATTTCCACGCGACATGGGGCGTGTGGTGCGCCGGATTTATTGCGGACGTGTCCGAAGGCGATGCCGTGTTGGCCGCCACGCTGGCCAAGGCGATGGATTACGATCTGGAAAACAGTGCATTTTTACCTTCTAGCGTGATGATCACCGACTCGATGGACGGGATTATGGACGCGGTGCATTCCGCATTGCCCCATTGGGATCGTCTTGAGTTGACGGAATATGTGATTGAAACGGGTTCAAAAGCGCCACAATCCCCTGTGACAGACTTGGGGCTGTTATTGGATCGCTTTCGCGCCAACGGGTTGAAAATCGGCCTTGCAACGAATGATAACGAGGCGCCAGCACGTGCACACCTAAACAGTGTCGGCATTCTTGAGCAATTCGACTTCGTTAGCGGGTGCGATACAGGTTTTGGCGCAAAACCCGAACCCGGTATGTTGCTTGGATTTTCCGATGCGATGGGCTTGCATCCCTCCGAAGTAGCGATGGTTGGTGACAGTACACATGATCTACGCGCAGGACGCGCGGCAGGAATGATGAACATCGCCGTTTTGACAGGGCCAGCGGTGACCGAGGGGCTCGCGCCATATGCCGATGTGGTGTTGCGCGATATTGGTGAAATACCGGAATGGCTAGGGCTGGATTAACGAGCTATAAGGGCTGAATGACACACGAACCTGACAAAGTATTACGCCGCGGATGGACCACGGGCGCTTGTGCGGCCGCAGCGGCCAAAGCTGCGTGTTCGGCTGTGTTGGGGCGTGGGTTTATTGACCCTGTGTCGATTGTTTTGCCCAAAGGCGAAGAGCCTTCGTTTGCGCTTGAGGTTACCTCGCAAGGCG
>CALCGO010000351.1 GCA_937901055.1 uncultured Rhodobacterales bacterium | reverse complement strand
CGCGTTAGACTTTAAGAAGCAGGATTAGAGGAATGATTCAGCGCTGAAGTTACCGACGTTGCCCAGCATTTGCTGCCAGAACGTAAGGGAACGGCCACCGGTTGGTGTTTCACCGGTATTCAAATCAACGACGATACCGTTTTCCAAGCCGTATGTGTTCACGGATGCGACGCGGCCCGCGCCGTTGAAACTGACAGCCAAGACCTGCCGGTCGGTCACTTTTGGTGCAAAGAAGGCCAATGTGCTGACAGTGTAGGACACATAGTACCACGAATTATCGCCTGCTACGCCTTTGCTGGTGGGTTCACCGAAGCGTTCCAGAACGGATGCTCTGGTATCGGAGCCAACAGCGAGTGCCGCTACATCAGCCGAAACCGGCAAGTATCCGTGGGTGTTAACAATCGGCGAACAACCGCTGGCAATCAGGACGCTCCCGAATGCGGCGGCCAAAACTGTCTTTTGAAACTTGTTGCCTGCCATTTTGCCCTCGCTTAGATACCGAATACTCTTGCTCGCACCCTTTGTGCGTGGTCTAAACCACGAATCTTGGCGCAACTTGCGCTACAATCCCCTTTTCGGCACGATATGACAATGGCAGAAACGATCAAAACCCAGAACCCTACACCCGAGTTTTCGCGGATCCTTAAAGTCTCGAGTCTTAACAACACCGTGGACTACAAGTTCGACGAGGTTCCATCCGAGGACGAGACCAATGAAATGGCCGCATTGTTTGATGTGGTTTCCATTCGCAAGATGCGGTTTACGGGGGGGATTTCACCCTTTGAAGATGAGGGCTGGTTGCTGGAAGGCAAACTGGGCGCGACCGTATCGCAAAACTGCGTTGTAACGCTGGATCGGGTGCGCACGCGTATTGATCTGGATGTACGGCGGATATTCATTCCCATGGATGATCCTGACGAAAACGAAATCACGCTCGACGCATCGCACAATGATGAATTGGAGCCATTGGGCAAGGACATCGACCTAGGTCTGATCGCAATGGAAGCCTTGGTGTTAGCGATTCCCGAATACCCCCGCGTTGAGGGCGCAGAGTTGCCCGAAGGCGATTATTCGCCGCCTGATGCAACAGATATCGAAGAAGATGCCCCTAAAGCCTTCGCTGGT
>CALCGO010000350.1 GCA_937901055.1 uncultured Rhodobacterales bacterium | reverse complement strand
CGCGCCAAGTATCGGCTCTACGCGATGGACATCCTGGGGGATCGCAGCACCAGAAAGGGCAAGACCGCAGTGAAGAATTGGTATGACCTCTATATCAACTCAAAGATGAAGGGAGCAATTAATAACTCGATCCAAAACGTCTTTAGGAGGTACTCATGAGTTTCCAAGCAGTCCGCGCCGTCTTTGAGAAGCCCGTCATCGATGCTTTGGCAGCACTGACCACACCGGTTCCTTGCTATGTGGACAACCAGGCATTCACTGTTCCCGATGCCGGGCAGGAGTATGCAACGGTCAATCTTCAGTGGGGAGCTACCACCACTCGGACTCTCGGCGGCAACCTTGAGAATCTGCGCGGCTCACTGATTGTCGAGTGCTACACCGCCAAAAACGGAGGCCCAGGGCGAGCGCAAGAGATGATCACACCAGTGATGAGGGCGCTTAACGGCCTCAATAGCTGCAAGGGGTATGAGAAGTATGGAGCAGTCGGATGGGTGGGAGACATGACCGGCCCCGCTTTCTTCGCCCTAGATGACGCGCCTTTCTACATGACTCGACTGAGCGTGGCTATCAGTGCGCGATATACAGACCTCGATCTCCTCAATCGACTCGAACAGTTGGAAGGAACCCACGATGATGCACAGGGTCACAACAGCGGCATCTATTTAGGTCCAAGAACTAGAGCAGCGGTAACGCCAGATAGTCCTGAAGACATAAGCGCAAGGCTGGGAGTTCTGGAAAGTACCCACGACAGAAACAAAGGTCACGACAGCGAGGGCTATTAGACTTAGCCGAGTTAGGTCAGTGACCTTTCGACGCCCGAATTGAAAGACGCCCGAACGTCCTTCGCACTATTTATCCATGGCTGTAGCTTGTGGGAACACAGTTTTATCCGGCAGTTCTGGCTCAGTAGCGGTCACACCCGCTGGTACGTCAGTATGCCTCAGAGATTACACCGACTTTCCAGCGGGTGACAACATCACGCTGCCTGAGGGCACTGGCTTTCTCGTAGGTGATCAAGTCACCTTCACTGTTGAAGCTCCTGGCGTCCTTGACACCGGCCTGACGGCAGGAACTGCTTACTACGTGATTGCTCTTACGAGCACCACAATGCAAGTTGCTGCAACA
>CALCGO010000349.1 GCA_937901055.1 uncultured Rhodobacterales bacterium | reverse complement strand
CCTGCGACGCACACATCCGTTTGATTTACCGACATCTCAGCGTTCCCTATACCCTATCCTACGATAGCTTGCGGTGCGGTGGTTTCCAAGTGCGCTAGCCGCGTGAAATCAGCACAAGCAAGAACATCAGTATTGGGACAAGACAAACCGCAGGTAAGAACAGCGCTGGTAGGCCCCACTTGGCAATCGCTAAACCCCAGGTGACCAAGGCGATAAAGGTGATGGCGAGAATGACGCGTGTATTGCGGCGCTCCGTCATTGTGCAAGTGTGGTCGATTTGTGAGGATTGTGTCATTCTGAACTCCATAAGGTATAGTTGGAGTACATCTATGCGATGCTTTTCTGCGGTAAAGGCGCAGAATGACGCAGTTGGACACATCTCAGCTCAGCTTTGCTAGGAACGCTGAGATGTCGTCGGTGTGATGCATAATGTGAGGAGCAGGGCTTGAAGTTGGGGCAACGTGAATAGTACGCATACCAAACGAGTGCGGTACTTTAAGATTTCTGCAATCATCTTCAAACATTGCAGATGCTTCAGGTACTAGGCCGGCTTTTTCAAAAACAATTCTATACGCATCGATATTTGGCTTTGGCGCATAGTCTGCGTGTTCTATTCCAAAAATATCGTCAAACAAAGCATCTAGTCCGCGGGCCTGTAGGACTTTCTCAGCATATGGTTTGCTGCCGTTGGTATATACTATTTTGCGTCCTGGAAGGTTGGCAATGCGGTTTCTTAGACGAGGGTCGGCCTCAAGTGAAGCAAACGAAATGTCATGAACCTCCCTTAGATATGGTTCTGGTTCAACTGCGTGATGTTTCATTAATCCTGCAAGTGTTGTTCCGTATTTCCCCCAATACTTTGCACGCAAATCGTTTGCTTCAGTCTGCGATACTTTGAGTGTTCTTACGATGAAGTTAGTCATCTTAATCTCAATTTGATCAAAAAGCCCCATTTCGACTGGGTATAGGGTCTGATCAAGATCAAAGACCCAAGTATCGATTTTTGAGAAAAGTTTGCGTGTCATCGACGTAGTGTTATGCAGGGTTGAATTAATGTGCAAGCGGTGCGTTGTTAGCCTAGTGACTTCAAGGTAAGTCCAGACTGACGATAGAAGGACGCGATATGAAAGAGCCAAAACCGAACCAAAAAGATGCATACGGTCTTATTTTGGAAGCGATTGATCGGGGCGTGTACCGTCCTGGTGATAGGTTGGTCGAGAACGAACTAGCCGAACGCTTTGGCGTGTCTCGCACCCCTATCCGTGAGGCATTGCAGCGTCTAGAAACGCAATCCTTGCTAACACGTGACGGGCGTAGTCTGATTGTTGCCTCTCTTGACCACAACCAGATGGCCGAATTGTATTCTGTGCGTGCCGAGCTTGAGGGTTTGGCGGCTCAACTGGCAGCCAGACACGCTACGGACGAAGAAATGCGAGTACTGCGTGAAATGATGGAAGAAGACCGTTTGTTGTTGGATGACCCGAATGCGCTCGCACAAGCCAACCGTCGGTTTCATAGGCAGATACATTTAGCGTCTCACAATAGGTTTTTAGTCCAACAGCTCAATCTGGTGCATCAATCTATGGCGCTTATGGCAACAACATCCCTCGCTGCAGAGGGACGTAGCACCAAGGCTCTTGAAGAACATGACATGATTGTCAAAGCAATTGAAGCACGCGATGAACAAAAGGCACGAGAAGCTCTGAAGGCCCATATATCAAAAGCTTTTGTTACGCGCCTCAAACTTGATGCCGCCAAAACTAGCGGGTGACTCGTTAGGCTTTCCTCTGCGCGTGTTTTCGACAGAAAGCCCATGCTGGGTTTTGTCCCAGTAGAATGGCTTCACAATCAACTCGAACAAAGCCTTATATGCGGCGATGGCACCTAGTGGGTAGTAAAAATGCATGGTTGGGACCCAAAAGAACAGGTGCCGAAGCTCTGATTTTGAAACAGCGGTTGCGTTTATCAGTGCGTTAATGAGCTCGATAGCCAGAAACGAGAGGCCTAAAACAACAAGAGTATTGTGAGAAACAAAAGCTTCCAAAGGGTGGGGAAGGCCGAACAAAACCAGCCAGAAACTCCACAATACAGGGGCTAGTACGAACTGTGACAATGCCGTTAAGAAATGTGCTTGAAAGCCAATAAAGCGCCAAAGACCAAGCTGTTTCAGCAGCTTTGATGGCTTTCTCATGTGGACAAGATAAGTGACCATGTACCCCTTGAGCCAACGAGAACGTTGACGAACCCATGGCCAAAGTCGACAATTTGCTTCTTCCCCAGTTCGCGTTGGGATAACATCTGTGCGATAGCCGTGCCGCGCAAGCCTGAACCCTAGGTCCGCATCTTCCGTTACATTGTGAGCGTCCCAGCCCCCTAAAGCTTCGAGAACATCTCGCTTAAAAAAAAGCGTTGTTCCACCCAGCGGTATTGCGAGGCCAAGTTTTGACATCCCGGGTAGAATCAAGCGAAACCAAGCTGCGTATTCAATTGTGAAGCACCGAGCTAGCCAGTTTTGTTTACTGTTATAGTAGTCCAATATTCCCTGTAAGCAGACAAGATCCGTGCCCGCTACGTGAAAGCGACTTGCCACCACTTCTAGCTGGTCCGGTGCTGGTGCATCTTCCGCATCCCAAATGCCGACAATATCGCCCTTACAGAAGTCGAGAGCGTAATTCATAGCTCTTGGCTTCGTCTTGGGCGCACCTTCAGGAACCTCAATGACCCGCATCCATTTTGGAAAATTGTAGTTTTCCAATGCGGACTTAGTGAGCGCATCGTTTGTTTCTACGACCAGATTTACATCAAGTAGTGCCTTGGGATAGGTCAGTTTGCTCAGGCGTTTCAGGAGATCCGAAACTATTTCGCGCTCTTTGAATAAAGGGATCAGTACCGAAATTGTTGGCAGTTGATCTTGTGGGCAAGGAGGCGGTGTTTCACCGGGGTCGGTGGAGACTTCCGCGACATAGGCTGAGAGGCGCATAATGGCTGAGATAAATAGGGTCACTATCGCCCAAATAGAAAAGAGCCCTAAGACGGCATGGGGGAATATCGCGACCAACATTAAGAGAGCCGATATTCCAAACAGTGTCATTGCCAACCTTCGCCGACTCGTATGCACTTCCCATGTTCGACAGCTTTCGTTTTCGGATACGCGAGCGGAGGCCCGAGAGACTAAGGTGCCATTGTGATAGTGGATCAACCACTCAAAAATTTCGTCATGCTTTGCGATGCCGATCTCAAACTGACTAGGATCGGTATCGACGTGAGAGAGAAATGACCTGTAGCTCTCGTGGTTTGCGCAGAGCAGTACAGTTTTCTCGGCCTCTTTTTGCCATGGCAGCACCCCGAAACGCAAAAGCAAAGCGGGGTCAAATAGAGCTGCTAGAGTTGGATCAGGTGGTGTCTTTACGATATCGATTATTCCAAGCCTTAAGAAACGAGCACTCGCTTGGGAAAGTGTGTTGTTGTTTAGTCTACCCGTGGATTGAAGAGAGCTAATAACCGAGCAATTAAGACGCATGCTTTCTGTGCGGGCCTCAAAAAGCTCTCCAGAGGAAATATATCCGGCCGAAACCAGAAAACTTCCAAAGCTCGTTGGGGCTTCACATCCGTGATGTCTAGAGATGTACATACTGATTACTCTGAAAACGAAAAACTAACGTTCATAGAGTATTCAAACTTGGTTAACTTGATGTTAATCAAGTCTTAACAGTGGGTTAACGTAAGCTACCTCTGTTAAGACTTTGACATGTAATCTGCGAATTTTTCAAAAAGATAAAAGCTGTCTTGAGGACCAGGGCTTGCTTCTGGATGGTGCTGAACTGAGTAGACTGGTCTTCCATCAAGAGCGATCCCACAATTTGACCCATCAAACAATGAGACATGAGTTTGTCTGACGCCTGAGGGAAGAGACTGGGCATCAACTGCAAAGCCGTGGTTCATCGAGGTGATTTCGACCTTGCCTGTTTCCAGGTCCTTTACAGGGTGGTTTGCGCCATGATGACCATGATTCATCTTTATGGTTTTCCCGCCCAACGCTAATGCAAGCATCTGGTGGCCAAGACAAATTCCAAACACTGGTAGGTCTGTTTTTTCAAGAATTTCCTTGATCATCGGAACGGCGTAGACGCCTGTCGCTGCTGGATCGCCAGGGCCATTTGAAAGGAAAACGCCATCAGGATTGTGGGCCAGAATGTCTTGGGCAGTCGCATCGGCTGGAAGCACTACCACTTCGCAGCCAGTGGAAGCGAGACACCGCAAAATATTGCGCTTTGCACCGTAGTCAATCGCGACGACTTTATGCTTTGGTTCGGTTTGGGTTTGGTAGCCTTCAGGCCAAGCCCAGCGCATTTCATCCCACCGGTAGGATTGCGAACATGTGACCTGCTTTGCAAGGTCCATGCCTTCCAAACCTGCAAAATCACGAGCAGCCTTAACGAGAGCATCGGTGTCAAAATTGCCGCTTTCGTTGTGCTCAAGCGCTACGTGAGGCGCTCCCTGCTGCCGGATCGCGCGTGTAAGTCGCCGGGTATCAACGCCGCCGATTGCAATGCGCTTGCGTGATGCAAGCCAGCTAGACAGAGTTTCAGTGGAGCGCCAGCTGCTGGGCGAGGTGGGGTCCCACTTTACAACCATCCCTTCCGCAACAGGCTCTGCTGTTTCATCGTCCTCGGCGTTTATGCCAGTGTTTCCGATGTGAGGAAAAGTGAACGTGACGATCTGCCCCGCGTATGAAGGGTCCGTCATTATCTCTTGATAACCGGTCATTGCAGTGTTGAAGCAGAGTTCTGCTACGCATTGGCCCGTTGCCCCAAAGCCGTGGCCGTAAAAAAGCGTTCCATCAGCAAGCGCTAGACATGCGGTTGGATGCGAGGGGTTTGCCTGCGCCATGTGAGTCACTCCGTCTGGTAAATTTGCGTAGTCCTACGTCTGGTGGGGCCGAGGGTCAAGGGCTCATGCAGTGGTTGTCAGTGTGGTCGCATTTCGTTAATGTCATTTAGCTGCAATGCAACCAAAGCCAAGGGCCAATAACAGATGCGCGACGAGATCAATGCTGCTTTAAAGCAAGCGATGAAAGACAAAAACAGTAACCGACTGTCAACGTTACGCCTTATCAGCGCCGCGATTAAGGACCGTGATATCGCTGCCCGAAGTGATGGAAATGATGCTAGAGTAAGCGATGAAGACGTGCTCGCGATCTTGGTAAAGATGGTCAAGCAACGCCAAGAGAGCGCTAGGGTATATGAAGAAGGAAACCGGCTTGATCTTTCAGAACGAGAGCTCTCTGAGATTGTGATCATTGAAGAGTTTTTGCCTCGCCAACTCAGCGCAGAGAAGACCGAGGCTGTGATTGCTCAAGCAATTTCTGATACTGGCGCCGAGAGCATTCGCGACATGGGGAAAGTCATGGGTATCCTCAAATCCAAATACACGGGCCAAATTGATTTTGGCGCGGCAGGTGCGCTCGTTAAGGCCGCTTTGACCAAAAACTAATTACCATTACTAAGCCTGAAGTAACGCAGTTCGATCTCATCAAGCTATAATTGCGGGCAACGCACGCTCGAGTGAGTGTGTGTTAATCAGTCATTGATAGTTCCCTTTGCCATGTGAGCGGTCGCTCAAACATGGTGTTCGACGATCAAAGTTGGACGAAGAAAGGGAACGCATGAATAAAGTAGTTACAGATGGTGTGCATTTAATGCCGCCAAAATTCTCGTCAGGGCTTGGTGTCTGGTCAAGTCAGGATGGAACACCTGGTTCGGATACATATGCGAACAATCTGAATGCGGCTTTTGTTCCCGCAGATTCAGACTTTGGTGGATGTTTGGCCTATTCCACCAGTCAGTAAGATTCGATCTACCTTGCCCTCCAGATACAGCGCTGCGGCATGTTTGGCGCGCCGCTCAAGGGTAGGCGAGGCCAATCCATTTGGGCCGACAGCTGCGCCTAGCATGATTGCAGTGCGCATCTACCGCCCCCGCCGCTTCACATTCCCGCCGCGCTGACCCGGCCTACCAGCCGTTGACCGTCCCCGCGCCTTGGTGGCTTCCTCCCCAGCCTTTGCCACCGCTTGTTGCCTTGCCAGCGGGTCGTCAGCGATGGCCAAATCGACGGCTTCAAGACGTTTGACCTCGTCGCGCAGCCTTGCAGCCTCCTCGAACTCCAAATTCTCGGCTGCTTTTCGCATGTCGGTGCGCAATCCGTCGAGGATGGCGCGCAGATTGCTGCCTTGCAGGGCAGGGTCGATCTGTGCCGTCACGCGGTTCATGTCGACATCGCCTTGGTAGAGGCCAGACAGGATGTCATCGACGTTCTTCTTCACAGTTTCAGGCGTGATCCCATGTTCAATATTATAGGCAATCTGCTTTTCGCGGCGACGGTCTGTCTCGCCCATGGCACGTTCCATGGAGCCGGTGATTTTGTCGGCATACATGATTACGCGGCCTTCTGCGTTGCGTGCGGCGCGACCGATTGTCTGGATGAGCGACGTTTCGGAGCGCAAAAAGCCCTCTTTATCTGCATCAAGGATGGCTACCAGCCCACATTCGGGAATATCGAGGCCCTCACGCAGAAGGTTGATCCCGATCAGTACATCAAACGCCCCAAGGCGTAGATCGCGTAGGATCTCGATCCGTTCGAGAGTGTCGATTTCAGAGTGCATGTAGCGCACACGCACACCTTGCTCATGCATGTATTCGGTCAAGTCCTCAGCCATGCGCTTGGTGAGGGTGGTGCAGAGAATACGGTAGCCAGCGGCGGCCACACGTTTTACTTCATCTAGCAGGTCGTCCACCTGTGTTTCAACAGGGCGTATCTCGATCATCGGGTCCAAAAGCCCTGTGGGGCGGATCACTTGCTCGGCAAAGACTCCGCCTGACTGCTCAAGCTCCCATTTTGACGGTGTTGCCGAGACAAAGACGGATTGGGAGCGCATCGCGTCCCACTCCTCAAATTTCAATGGGCGGTTGTCCATACAAGAGGGCAGGCGGAAGCCATGCTCAGAAAGCGTGAACTTGCGACGGTAGTCGCCCTTATACATGCCGCCAATTTGGGGCACAGAAACGTGGCTTTCGTCGGCAAAGACGATTGCATTATCGGGGATAAACTCAAACAGCGTGGGGGGCGGCTCGCCTGTCAGGCGACCCGTAAGATAGCGCGAGTAGTTTTCGATCCCGTTGCAGAAGCCTTGGGCCTCCATCATTTCAAGGTCAAAATTGGTCCGCTGCTCAAGGCGCTGGGCTTCGAGGAGCTTGCCTTCGTTTGTGAATTGATCCAGCCGTATGCGTAGCTCTTTTTTGATTTGCTGGATGGCTTGTAGGAGCGTTGGCTTAGGCGTCACATAGTGTGAATTCGCGTAAACGCGGACTTTGTCCATGCTGCCGGCTTTTTCGCCTGTGAGCGGATCGATTTCTTGAATGCTCTCGAGCTCTTCGCCAAAGAAGCTGAGTTTCCATGCGCGGTCATCAAGGTGAGCGGGCCAGATCTCGAGGCTGTCGCCGCGCACACGGAAGGAGCCTCGCTGAAAGCCGGCATCGTTGCGTTTGTATTGCTGGGCCACGAGGTCGGCCATGACAGAGCGCTGATCGTAGCTTTCGCCCACGACAAGGTCTTGTGTCATTGCGCCGTAGGTTTCGACAGAACCAATCCCGTATATGCAGGAGACAGATGCCACGATGATGACATCGTCGCGCTCAAGCAAAGCGCGCGTGGCCGAGTGGCGCATGCGGTCGATCTGTTCATTGATCTGGCTTTCTTTCTCGATGAACGTGTCGGAGCGGGCGACATAG
>CALCGO010000348.1 GCA_937901055.1 uncultured Rhodobacterales bacterium | reverse complement strand
AGCGCCGCGCGACGGTGAGACAACAATTGTCGATAAAGTCCAGGGGAGTGTCACGTGGAAAAACGAGACGTTGGACGACATGATTCTCCTGCGTTCCGACGGGACACCAACCTATATGCTGGCCGTGGTTGTGGACGATCACGACATGGGCGTGACCCACGTTATTCGCGGCGATGACCATCTGACCAATGCGGCACGTCAAAGCCATATTTACACTGGTATGGGATGGGATTTGCCAGTTTATGCGCATATTCCGCTGATTCACGGCCCTGATGGTGCCAAGTTGTCGAAACGCCATGGTGCACTCGGCGTTGATGCGTATCGTGATATGGGGTATTTGCCCGCTGCGATGCGAAACTACCTCGCAAGACTTGGTTGGAGCCATGGTGACGAAGACTTTTTTACCACTGAACAAGCAATAGATTGGTTTGGCCTCGATAAAATTGGAAAATCGCCGGCTCGTTTCGATTTTAAGAAATTGGAAAACCTTTCCGGTCAACATATCCGAGCGACAGATAATGTCGAATTGTTGGAGGAGATTGAAAATTTTGTTGCGTCGCAGCATTTACCTGAGTTAACGCTACGGCACCGCGAAATGTTTCTTGCTGGCATGGATGGCATCAAAGAACGCGCGAAAGTATTACCTGAACTACTTGAAATCGCCTACTATTTCCTTGGTGAGCGTCCCTTTAAGCCAGATGAGAAGGCAGGACATTTCCTCGGTACGGTATCCCGTGGTATGCTGAACCGATTGACTTCGCGGTTGCGAGATGCTACTTGGACGCTAGAAGAACTGGAGGCGGAAATTCGCGCTTTTGCCGAGGTCGAAGACCTTAAGCTTGGCAAAGTTGCCCAACCCCTTCGGGTCGCTCTTACAGGGCGAACAGTGTCGCCGAGTGTGTTTGATATGATGGTGCAGCTCGGCAAAGATGAAAGCATCGCACGGCTGGAGGATGCCTCTCGCTGATATTCGATCGGGTTCCCGTTTCGAAGGTCAACGCGTAAAAGTGGCGGGTCAAACGTGCGGATTGATGGAATGGACCGATCAGGTCGAATATGAGGTATAGAATGGTTTTGGATAGCAAGAAATCTGCACAATTGAACTTTGACGACCAGGAGATCGATCTTCCGATCTTCAGCCCGAATTTGGGCCCTGATGTTGTAGATATCCGCAAACTATATGCTCAAGGTGATGTTTTCACATATGATCCGGGCTTTACGTCGACGGCATCGTGTGAATCCGCTATTACATTCATTGATGGCGATAAAGGGGAGCTGCTTTACCGCGGCTATCCAATCGACCAACTCGCTGAAAAATCACACTTTCTAGAGGTTTGTTATCTTCTTTTGTACGGTGAACTACCAACCGCCGCACAGTTGGATGAATTCGTCCCGCGCGTGACTCGCCACACGATGTTGCACGAACAGATGGCCTATTTCTACCGTGGATTCCGTCGCGATGCACATCCGATGTCGATCATTTGTGGTGTTCAGGGTGCGATGTCGTCGTTCTATCATGATTCCACCGACATCAATGATCCATGGCAGCGCGAAGTTGCCTCGATCCGTATGATCGCCAAGATGCCGACAGTTGCCGCATGGGCGTACAAATACTCGATCGGGCAGCCGTTCATCTATCCACGCAATGATTTGGATTACGCGTCCAACTTCCTGCACATGTGTTTTGCCGTACCGGCCGAAGAATACAATGTAGACCCGATTGTTTCCCGTGCGATGGACCGTATATTCACGCTTCACGCAGATCACGAGCAGAACGCGTCGACATCGACGGTTCGTCTTGCCGGTTCTTCTGGCGCAAATCCGTTTGCATGTATCGCAGCAGGAATTGCATGTCTTTGGGGCCCTGCTCACGGTGGCGCGAACGAGGCTGCGTTGAACATGCTGCGCGAAATTGGAACGGTTGACCGTATTCCTGAATATATCGCGCGCGCAAAAGACAAGGACGATCCGTTCCGTCTAATGGGTTTTGGTCACCGCGTTTACAAAAACTTCGACCCGCGCGCCAAGGTTATGAAAGAGTCCGCGGATGAAGTTCTGGGCTTGCTGGGAATTGAAGACAACCCAACCCTTCAGGTTGCCATGGAGTTGGAACGTATAGCGCTGTCCGATCCATATTTCATCGAGCGGAAGCTATACCCGAACGTTGATTTCTACTCCGGTATCATTCTGGATGCGATTGGGTTCCCGACATCAATGTTCACACCAATCTTCGCGTTGGCGCGTACGGTTGGATGGATTGCGCAGTGGAAAGAAATGATCGCCGATCCTACACAAAAAATCGGACGGCCGCGTCAGTTATATACCGGTGCAAAACACCGGAACTACACGGACGTAGAAAACCGCTGATATCAAAACGCCGGAGCAACCCTCCGGCGTTTTTCTTTAATTGTTGTTAAGAAATCTCAAAACCGATTTCGCTGCCCGATTTCCGGACTCAACGTCACCTTTCCCAAGCATTTTCATAGCCTTGTCCGACACAGCCAACTGTTCGTTGCGCGCATCGGGGTTATCCAGCAGGTTTTTAACAGAATGATAGATGTTTTCGGCGGTACAATCTCCGAGTAAAAATTCGGGAACCGTGTTTGTGTCTGTCAAAAGGTTAACCAAAGTAGCGGTCGAAACACGCACCATTCGGCGTTTGATGAATGCGGTAAACCAATGCATATCGTAAGCGATAACCATTGGTGTCGCGGCCGCTGCCAGTTCTAGCGAAACTGTGCCCGAAGCCGCAAGTGCTACATCGGCCGCCTTATAGCAACCGCGTTTTCTTTCCTCGGCCTCCTTCGGGGCCATTCCACGCGGGTCAAGAATGTTCACGTCAAGACCGTTGAAAATCTGTTCAATCAAGGCTACGCGGGCACCAACCGACGGGATGGCAATCTTAAGGTTGGGATAGTCGTGCCTTAACTTTTCGCATACTTCTCTAAAAACGGGCCCAAGTCGTGTTACTTCGCTTATTCGCGATCCAGGAAGAACCGTCAATAGCGGTCCGTTATTCGCCACGCCAACCTCGTCTCGAAATTCGATCGCTTGAGCGTTCGTTGCCTGTCGTTCTGCGGTAATAGGATGACCGACAAAATCGCAACTCATCCCCTCGGCTTCCATGTAGGGTGGCTCAAAGGGTAAGAGGGCCAGCACGTGGTTAACGAAACGTGCCATTTTGGCAGCCCGTTTTGGGCGCCAAGCCCAAACAGACGGCGCAACGTAGTGAATGACACGGAGTGCTGGCATTCGGGCTTTCGCGCGCTTAGCCACGCGAAAACAGAAATCCGGGCTGTCGATTGTAATCAAGCCAGTGGGATTGGTGTTCTCGATAGCGCTCGTGGTCTCCTTAATGCGACGCAACAGCCGACGTATCTTCGGGAGCACCTCCGCAATCCCCATAACCGAAAGTTCATCCATGGGAAAAATGCTTTTCAGACCCTTATCAATCATCAAAGGGCCACCAACACCAATGAAACGTACTTCAGCGCCATGTTCGGACGCGAGACCTCGCATCAAAGCGGCGCCCAGCCGATCACCAGAACTTTCGCCAGCAATGATGAAGAAAGTTAAGGGTTTGTTCATTCTTTTGGCCTTACCCACAAGAATAATCCAAGCTCGTTCGCTAAGGCGATTGTTTCGTTCAGCCGCAACACCATCACACCGCCCTCTTCGATAGCAATACCGGCTAGCCCTGCGGAATGGGCGTTCTTAATTGTATCTGGGCCGATCGTTGGCAAATCTATGCGGAAATCTTGTGTTGGCTTGGCAGATTTCAGCAGAACGCCTCGGCCGCCGCTCGGGTTAGGCGCATATCCTTCGCGGTTGTTTTTCACGAAGCACAACATCGTGTCCGTACCTTGAATGCTTTCTAGCCCGAGGCAGATGCCCTGCCCAACCACAGCCCCTTGCCCAACATCCATGCGTCCAAGACCGTTTACTATTTCTGCCGCACGTGCAGCATCAAACATGTCATCGTCACTTGGTTTAGCGTTCGTTAACACACCGTCTTGTGGCAGAAGGCTCGGTGAAACGTCATGGGCTGCGAGGACGTTGAAGCCATTGGCCTCGAAAAAACCGATGAACGAACTCAGGGTTTCATCGTCGCCGGCTTTCACCTTTGCGAGCAAAATAGCAGTTAACTCTCGCCCCTTGTCGTCGAGTTTGCTTGCATCAATCTTTTCGCGTTTCATGGCGCCGACCATGACAATCTCGCGGCAATTTGCTTGTTGCATCCGCTCGATCAGTTGCCCGGTTTTTTCAAAAACGGCTGGAATAACAGGATGGTTTGATGCCCACTCCAATGGAATGTTCTCGAATTCCACGACTTCGTATTTCCGGCCAGATGCCTGACACTCTTCCGCCAACAAGCGCGGTAAATCACCGCGACCGGCGATGATTGCGAGCACAGAGGTGGAATGATTGGGCATTGTTTCCATAGTTAGTCGTTACTTTTGGGTAACAAAAACGAACGTGTGCTATTGGCTAATAAAAAATCGACAACCTCGGTGACCAGTTCGTTGTCACCATGTTTATCCCGCGCCTTTTGCGCCCGTTCTTTAAGGGTGCCGTCCCCGTCAAAAATCTCCGAAAATGAAGCACGCAGGCCATTGATGGTATTTTTATCAACCCCACGCCTTTTCAGGCCGATAAGGTTTAGCCCGCCAAGGTTGGCTCGTTCCGATAACGCCATCCCGTATGGAATAACATCCGCTACGACCGCCGCAAGACCACCGATAATCGCCCCTTTGCCGACATTCACGAATTGGTGCACACCGCTTAGAGCGCCAATAATTACGTCATCGCCAATGGTGACGTGCCCGGCAACAGACGCGTGATTGGCTAGAACCACACGGTCCCCAACCTGCGCGTCGTGCCCAACATGAGCGCCAAGCATTAACAAACAGTTGTCGCCGACCTTCGTAATGCCGGTACCACCTGCTGTGCCAGGATTAACCGTAACACCCTCGCGGATCATGCAGTTAGCACCGATCTCAAGGTAGGTTTGTTCGCCCGAGTATTTTAGATCCTGCGGCTGATGGCCAACGGAGGCAGTTGGCCAAATTCTGGTGTTATCGCCGACTTTGGTGTGACCGGCGACCACAACGTGGCTGAAAAGCTCAATGTTGTCACCAAGCGTAACATGTGGACCAACGAGGCAAAACGGGCCAATTTTACAATTGGCACCAATGACAGCGCCGTCCTCGATAACGGCAGAGGAGTGGATTGTAGCAGTTGCATCAACAGACATAATCAGCCCTTGTTTGCGTCTTCAGGTGGAACGATCATCGCGGTGAATTCGGCTTCGGCGACGATTGCGCCATTAACTTTCCCTTCACCCCAGAACTTCCAAATTTTTCCACGCCCACGAATAACTTTAACGTGTAATTCCAATGCATCACCGGGTTGCACGATTTGACGGAATTTTACTTTGTCCATCGACATGAAATACACCAGCATTCCAGCATCAATCAGGTTTAGGGTCGTACCAACCAACACCCCGGCGGTTTGCGCCATAGCCTCCACGATCAGCACGCCAGGCATGACAGCTTTGTCAGGGAAGTGACCCTGAAAATGCGGTTCGTTAGCGGTTACCATTTTGATTCCGACAGCGCTCTCGTTTACGCGAACTTCCTTGACCGCATCAATAAGTAGAAACGGATACCGGTGTGGTATCATACGTTTGATTTCGGAAAGGTCGACGGATGTGACTTCTGTCGCGGTTTCGGACATGTGTTATTCCTTTTCGGTGGCCAAATTCGGGTTTAGTTCAAAGGCCCGATCGAGTGTCTCTATTGCTTCCAGTGTTATATCCAAGTTTCGATTAAACAAAAGAACCGATCGTTGATCAATGATTGCGCTAGCGTGATATTTAGCCATTATTTCGCTTAGGAACGGCGCTGCAATTACCAAAAACCGTCGTCGTTGGCCATCTATGGATTGCTGCATCTCTACATCTTTTGCAAGTTGCACTTCTCGCGCCGTCAGGACTCGTTGGTCGAAATCTTCGGAGAGTGTCCTAAATTCTTTTGCGGTAACCTCGTTTCGAATTTCTGTTAAGCGCTTTTCTTCGACCACGAAAGCATCACTGATCAGGCGGCTTTCTTGCAACAGGACCGTGCGTTTTTCGGCCTGTATTAACTGCATTGCTTGGCCGAGTTTGGAATTCGTAAACAGTGCCTCTTGATCCAGAACCAATATTGGTTGCGGAAATACAGTGGGGAAATCTGCTTGCCCTACCGACTGCGTCGCGCAAAAAATTAGCCCAATCAAAAGCGATATTAGTTGCTTAAGATGCGCTTGGCGTATTGCAGCGAAACCCAAACCTAGAACCGCGTAGATATTGCAACGCTGAAGTTTTGCTTGATATCGTCATCTTCGTACAGAATTGGAATTGCGTAGCTGAATTCCAGAGGTCCAAGTGGGCTGGCCCAGAACAGGCTAACACCCGAGGATGCGCGTACATACATATCATCATCGCCTGCGAATACGATGTCGCCTAGGTCCCAGACACTTCCGGCCTCGGCGAATACGCCACCATATATGCCGGAGTCCTCTCCAAAGCCGATCGGGAAGCTGCCCTTCAAGCGGACAACACTATAGTAGTTGCCACCAAGCGCGTCGTTGTTTGCCAATGTATCGCGAGGACCAATACCGCTCGTTGCGAAACCTTTAAGTGAATTTCCGCCAAGGAAGAACCTGTCGGTTACGCGAGTGTTTGAAGAATCTGTCGTAACAAGCGCGCCGCCTTCTACTTCAGCAGAGAGGACAAGGTTATCGTCGAAAAATGCCGTGTAACCTTTGGCGCGGACGATCGTTTTCGAGAAGTTTATGTCTCCACCTAATCCGGCGAATTCTTCGTCTAGCGAAACTACAAACCCTGATGTTGGATCGACACGTGAGTTTCGGCGGTCGTAGGAAAGTGTAACACCCAGTGATGACGTGATCTGAGGGCCTACCGCGTCATCGGATATAACGGATGATGCTCCTGCATCAACATCACGTATTTCGTCACTTGAGAGACGGTAGCTAAGCTGCATGCGTGTATTTTCACCCAGCGCAAAGCGGATATTGGGTTCGAATCCGTAATTGGTCGTCTGGAACGAAGATTCGCTGCGATCAGAGTTACTAAAGTACAAGTTGAACCCTGCAGCCAGATCCCTGTCAAACAACGCAGGTTCGGTGAAGCTCAACGAGAATATTTGTCTTTTCTCTCCGTAACTAAGCTCAAGTTCGAAATCTTGACCGCGGCCCATTAGGTTTCTCTCGGCAAAATTGACAAGCCCGCTGAATCCACCGGCTGATGAATACCCGAGTGCAAAACCGACACTACCCGTCGGGATATCCTGAACATCAACATCAACGATAACTTTGTCCGGTGCAGAACCCTCGCGAACGGATACGTTGGTTCCACCGAAAATTTGCAATCCGCGAAGTTTATCACGCGCAATAGCCATTTTTCGTGCGTTAAAGGCATCGCCTTCGACGAAGTCAAACTGCCGACGGATCACACGTTCAACTGTGCCGGTATTGCCGCCAATATCAATGCGTTCAACGTACACACGGCGTCCGGAGACCAGCTCGAAGTTCACATCAACTGTGCGATCAACATCATTTTTGGTATAGTTCGGCGTTACCCGCAAGAACGGCAAACCTTGTTTTACCGCCTCGATTTCGATTTTCTCGACGATCTCGTCTACATCATCGGCAGAATACGTCCGGCCAGCACGGATTTTAACGAACTTATCGAATGCATCTGTGCTGACACCATTGATAGAAGAC
>CALCGO010000347.1 GCA_937901055.1 uncultured Rhodobacterales bacterium | reverse complement strand
GGTTCGCCATTAAAGTTTGCTGACAAGTCCGCATCTTCAAAGCCATCAACTACTTTTGCGATATCGCGTAAATAAACACTTCCACCATTAGCATCAGTGCGGATGATTATGCTTTCAAAATCATTCTGCGAATAATTACGCCCAGTTGTCCGGATCGGGATGGCAACGGTGTCTGTGTCAATCGCACCTCCAGGAAGCTCAAGCGAGTTTTGGGCGATCGTATTAGCCACTTCTGCAATAGTGATGCCGTAGGCACGCAAAGTATCGCGATCCACTTCGATTGAAATTTCGTATTCACGGGTATTTCCCACCTCAACGAAAGAAACGTTATCCAATGAGGTAAGTTCGTCTTTTAGCCGTTCAGCCTCTTCTTTCAGAACTGCTTCAGAGGCGTTTCCATGGATCGCGATTTCAAGTACGCGCGTATTGTTGCTGGCTTGAACGACGATAGGATCATTTGCGTCCTGCGGTAGAACCGATATTCGGTCAACTTCGGTTTTGATTTCGTCCAGTTTTTTCTCGATGTCTTCGCCACGCAAGAAAGAAATAGTTACACTGCCACGGCCTTCGCTGATCGACGCGGTCAGGCTGTCAATTCCATCGATAACCGAGAGCTGATCCTCGATTGGGCGGACGATGCTGTCTTGAATTTCAAGCGGGGATGCCCCGGGGTAGTTGACGGAAACACTAACTGTATCAAGGGTAAAATTGGGGAACGTTTTTTGCGGTATTTGAAACGCGGTCATCACACCGACGACGACAACAAAAACCATAGTTAGGTTAGCCGCAACAGGGTGTTCTGCCATCCATTTGATTATAGCGTTCATCTCTTTCTACTCCGCCGGTTCGGCTTGGGCCGCAGCGTTTTGGCTGGCCTCAGCTACGTCACGCAATTTCATCCCATTCTGCGGAATGGAGAGAGCACTTGTGATTAGTCGAGCCTGTGGTGGTATTTCGCCAATCCGCACATAGGCCGTTTCGCCATCTATATGGACAAGATCAACTGCAACGATCCGAATTATCCCAATTCCGCCTTCTGGATCGGTATATAGCCAAAGGCGCTCTCCACCTCGCAAAGCGGTTGTTGGGACGGCATATGTTGCGTCAGGCTGTGGCCCCTCAATCAACACCTTGGCAAACGCGTTAATCAACGCCGGTGGAGCGCCGGACACAAGTTTACCTGTGCCGACAGCGCGGGCGCCTCTGACGTCGTCCAATTCAACCGTCACGGTCAATGTACGGGTACGGGCGTCCAGCGTTGGCGCCACACGTGAGACGCGCGCGGCCCACTCAAAGGTTTGGCCTGCGAATCTAACAGAAACCATTGCGGTCGGCGACGCGTCATCGAACAGTCCAGGAATTAAGGAGGCATCTGTCTCACGTAAAGGCACGTCGATCTGCATGCGATCCTGCGTGTAAATTTCCGCAATTGCTTGACCACCGCTTACGACGGTTCCGACTTCGACCATGCTAGAGAGAACGGCACCATCAAACGGGGCTTTGATAGCTTTGCGCTCAAGGCCAATTTCTGCGGATCGTTGCGCCGCTATTAAACTGTTCAAACTCGATAATAATTCTTGGTTTTGACTGCGCACCTGATCCAAAACGGCTTGGCTGGTGTTCCCGCTGACCCACAAGGCCTCGGTTCGTTCTAACAGAATGTTGTTAAGTTCTAACCGGGCGCGCGCTCCGTTAATGTTGGCCTCAGTTTGTGCAAAGGCAGCCCGCTCGGCGCTATCGTCTAGGCGTGCCAAAACATCGCCTTCTTTAAAAGTCCCTCGACCCGTTATTGCCGGATGAAGCACAATGATCTGGCCTCCTACCTGACCGGCAAGGTTGGCAAGTCGGAAGGGTTGCATGAAACCTTCGCCACGAATTGGCAACGGCCCATTAATCGGAGCAATGCTTGCGGTTTCGACCAACGGTACGGAACGCTCTATCGGTGTTGGCTCAGCGACTTCGCGGTTTTCACCAAGATAACGAAAGCCGCTGATACCCCCGAAAATAATCGCAACAGCGACAGCTATCCAGAATATTTCGCGCAGCCCCATGCCCACATAACCAAAGATTTTATTCATTTGTCCCTCGCCCTTGTAGGCAATCTGTTAAAGGCCGTTCAAGCAAAATAGTTTTTGTTAAAAGCAACCGTTGTGAAACGCAATCGTTAAAAAACACACACCTCACGCAGTTACCCATCAAAACTATTATCTATACGGCTCGCAATTGGTTGTGGATCACAAAAAGACGAAATTTCTCAGAGACTACGAAAGCGCGCGTGCAAAGCTTTGGCTTGCCTTCAGATAGTTGCAGAGCAGTATTGAGCATAAACGCGAACTGCTGATAAGGTCGGAGAACAGACATTCGCTGCACTACTGGACCCTATAGTTGGTGCCGCGTAGATCAAATACCAGCAAGAACAAGGGGCGAACTGGATCACACGAGTCGGTTTTTCCGTCATTGGATTCCTAACAAACCAAAGCGGATGTGCTGGGATACTTATTTCAGGGCCAGAAGAAAGGCGCGAACTTTAGAAACGCAGGTTGTAGAGAATATTTGCTTTCAATTTTAACCTCCTGCATCATAGCTTCGAGGTCCGAAAAGATTTTTCCTATCGCGAGGCCAACCCGATCAATCATCAGTGTTAAAACGTGGCAATTGAACCATCACCAAAAGGGTTAGCGCGACTAATTTCAA
>CALCGO010000346.1 GCA_937901055.1 uncultured Rhodobacterales bacterium | reverse complement strand
AAACACGATCGGAGTCGCAAACACATTCGGGCCCAATGCCCCATCTGCCCAAACGCCAAAACCTTCACGAATCATATCTAAAGCGGTCATGTTTTCCTCCTGATTAGGAAGAAACCTTAGGGCACGAACCTTAACGAGCATTTAACAGAAATCGTTGCTATCTTGTTAATATATATTAACAAAATATGAAGGTGTTGCGACTATTTCCGGTATTCGTGAAGCGTGTCCGGCTGTGGTAGCAGGTCCGCCATAGAAACGGAGACCGACCCTTGCTGCACAATCCGGCAATGTTTACGGGCCAGTGCACGCGGGTGCGCAGCGCCACAAGAATGCGCGATCAAATTGGTGCCGTAGGTAATTTTCCCGATAAAATTCTTCACGCGCACAGCCTTTTGCGCGGGGTCCAAGCCGTTTTGAAGGTGCTCCTTATGCGTCGTGATCCCGGTCGGGCAGGTATTCTTGTTGCACTTCAGTGCTTGAATGCACCCCAGCGCGAACATGAAACCACGCGCCGAAGTTACGAAATCGGTGCCTGCACAATATGCCCACGCGACCTCGGCAGGTGTTATCAATTTGCCTGATGTGATGACCTTAATGCGATTCCGCAGGCCGTATTTGATCAACGTATCCACCACGAGCGGTAAGGATTCCTTAACCGTTAGCCCAACACTATCCATCAACGGCATCGGAGCCGCACCCGTTCCGCCATCACCACTGTCGATAGTGATGAAATCTGGGGCGCTCTCCACCCCGCGAATGTGAATTTCTTTGCACATATCCTCTATCCAGCCAAGCCCGCCAATCACGGCTTTGAATCCAACCGGAAGACCCGTCACGTCACGGGTGTGAGCGATGAAATCCAGCAACTGCCCGACGCTGTCGATTTCCGGGTGGCGGTTGGGTGAAATCGAGGCCTCTCCCACAGGGATGCCGCGTATCCCTGCAATCTCGGGTGTGACTTTGGCCGCCGGAAGGATGCCGCCCTTGCCGGGTTTGGCGCCTTGGCTCAACTTCAGTTCGATCATTTTGACTTCGGGGTGCGCCGCGACATCGCGCAGCTTTGCGTCATCCAACCCTCCGTCGGTGTTTCGCACACCGTATTTAGCGGTACCCATCTGGAAAACGATGTCGCACCCGCCCTCTAAATGAAACGGCGAGAGACCACCTTCGCCCGTATTCATCCAGCATCCGGCCATTTTTGCACCTGCGGAAAGTGCTCGCACGGCGGGTTTGGAAATCGCACCAAAACTCATCCCCGAAATGTTGATCAGGGATTTTGTCGAATAAGGCTCGCGCGCGTAGGGGCCGATCACGACGGCGGGGGTGCTCTCGGCGTCTTCGTCAAGCATCGGGAATGGGCAGTTCACAAAAATCGGCGTGCCGGGTTGCGACAAAACCTTGCTAGAGCCAAACGCGATGGTGTTGTCTTTCCCTCCCGAGGATTTCTCGACCCAGTCGCGTTCCGCGCGGTTAAAGGGCATTTCTTCGCGGTCCATTGCGAAGAAATACTGGCGGAAGAATTCTCCCAAACTGCTAAACAGATATCGAAATCGACCGAGCACCGGAAAGTTGTGCCGCACCGCATCTTTGCTTTGACGCATGTCGATAATGTAAAAGACGATCAGCGTTCCGATAAGGGCCCCAATGGCTAATACGAACAACACCGCGAGCACATCCGACACCGGATAAAGGGCATTTAGTAAGGATTCCATAACGACGCCTTTCAAATTGATTACAATGCGCCCGTCCCGAAAACGAGTGTATTCGAAGTTGCGCAGAAACTAGCGTGGCGTCGCCCATCAACGGGCGCGCTTCACGAAAGTTTTCAGCGCATCAGTCAATCAGTAGTAATGTCGCCGCTACGCCCACCGCTACGCCACACAGCGCCCAGATTAACGAACCGCTTTTGGGGGCAGGTTCCGGCGGGTTATTAAGATTTACTAACGCCGCCTCTGCCAAAGCTGGAAGGCGAGGGCCGAAACGGGCAAGGACCTTCGCGGTGGCCGCCAAATCGCGCGCCATGGCTTTGGGGCCGAGGTTGTCGATGATATATTTTTCGATCACCGGACCGGACGTATCCCACATATTCAGATTGGGATCGAACGTTCGCGTCACACCTTCCACAACAAACATAGTGCGTTGCAGAAGGATGAGCTCGGTGCGGGTTGCCATCCCGAAACGCTCGGTCACATCAAACAAGTGTCCGAACAAGCGGGCCATAGAAACTTGCGAAGCGTCATAATCGAATATCGGCTCGCCCACAGCCCGCAACGCTTGCGCAAATGCAGCGACATCTTGATCCGCAGGGACATAGCCCGCCTCGAAATGCGCTTCGGCCACGCGGGTATAATCGCGATTCAAAAACCCCATCAAAATCTCGGCGTAGACTTTGCGCGTGTAGGTATCAATCCGCCCCATAATGCCAAAATCAAGCGCGATCAGGTCACCGTTCGGCCCGCGCATGAGGTTGCCCTGGTGCATGTCAGCGTGGAAATACCCATCCCGCAAAGCGTGGCGCAGGAAGGTTTGCAAAATGCGGGTCGCAAATTCTGTATGGTCGGATTTGATCGCCAGAACCGCATCAACATCGCCAAGCGGAACACCTTCGACCCATTCCGTCGTCAGCACGCGGCGCGAGGATAATTCCCATATCAACGCAGGCACACGGAATCCTTCGTCGTCCTTGGTATTCGCTGCGAACTCGTCAGCGGCGGAGGCCTCCATCCGCAAATCCAGTTCGCCATCCACGACGCCAGCGAAGTGTTCAATCACTGCCCGCGGGCGCAAACGACGCGAAAACGGCGCGACGATTTCAATAATCGACGCCGCAAGGAAAAACGCATCCACATCTTTGCGAAACGCACGCTCGATACCCGGTCGCAAGACCTTTACGGCCACAACTTGCCCGGTTTCACGCACCACAGCCTTATGAACCTGCGCCAACGAAGCAGCCGCGACGGGGTCCGAGAAACTTTCGAACACTTCGTCGATCCTGATTTCCAGCTCCGACTCAACCTCGGCTTTGGCCAAATCAACATCGAACGCAGGTAGCGCATCTTGCAGTATTCGCAGATCTGTCGCCAGTTCAACGCCAACAATGTCGGGGCGCGTCGAAAGCAGCTGTCCAAATTTGATATACGCCGGTCCAAGCGCCGTTAACGCCCGCAAAATCGGCGGCTGCGTTGGGTCGCCCTTCAGGCCGAGCCATTGCACAGGCCAACCGATAACCCGCGCGACAATGCGAATGGAGCGCGGCGCTTCGACCGCCTCCAACACCACGCGCATTGCGCCCGAACGTTCAAATGTGGCACCCGTACGGATCAGACGCCAAATATTGTGCGGACCCCTCATGTTTTCCAACCAGAATGCAGTGCGGCAATACCTAACGAAAGGTTACGGTATTTGACTTGGCTAAACCCACCGTCGCGTATCATTTGCGCAAATTGTTCTTGCTTCGGAAACTGTCGGATTGATTCTACCAAGTATTGATAACTGTCGCGGTCATCCGCGATAATCTGTCCAAGCGGCGGAATAATGTTGAAGCTATACCGATCATAAGCCCACTGCATGGCAGGGTTGGGAATGGTAGAAAACTCCAATACCAAAAACCGCCCGCCCGGTTTAAGGACGCGGTAAGCTTCGTTAATAGCGTCCTGTATGCGCGTGACGTTCCGAATGCCGAAACTGATGGTGTAAGCATCAAACGTGTTGTCCTCGAACGGCAGTGCCATCGCGTCGCCGCACACCCAGTCCAAGCTATTTTGCTGGCTTTCGGCTTCGGCCCGCAATCGCCCTGCATCCAGCATGGATTGAGTCATATCAAACACCGTCGCATGCCCACCGCCCGCGCGTTTCAAAAACCGGAACGAAATGTCGCCAGTACCACCCGCCACATCCAGCAACTTCATGCCTTTGCGCGGCGCCAGCCAATCCATCATCGCGTCTTTCCAGATACGATGCACGCCCATGCTCATCGCGTCGTTCATGATGTCGTATTTGGAGGCAACATTGGTGAAAACACCGTGAACCATGCCAGCTTTGGCATCTTCGTCCACAGTCTTGAATCCGAAATGGGTTTTTTGGGTCATCAGCCTGATCTCTAGAGTCGCGTTGCCAGTAGAGTTATATGCCTTTTGAGGAAGTTACAATTCCAAGCGTCGCGCGTTGTGTTTTTGTCAGCTTTGCGGCGATTATGTCATAGGCAGCGTCGATGTGGTCTTTGATGTTTTGATCCGACATCCCGTCAGGTGATTGCACCTGTACCCATTTGGCGCGGGCCAGATACGGAGCCGGAATGATACCGGGAATTTCTGATAATACCGAGAAAGCTAGATCACTGCATTTGAACCCGATTTTGGCGTGATCCCCGTCGCCCCAATTCGAACAGATGGCGAAGATTTTGCCGCCGACCTTCCAAACCGAGGCCCCACCCCATTGCACAACATGTGTCGTTGATTTCATCGCTTCGCAGTAAGTATCGAATTCGTCGCGCGTCACGCTTTATTGCCACTTTCGGCGCCTTTTGGCACAACCGCGCCGAATTGGCGCGTGCGGCGGCGATAATCGGCGATCACCTCGGCGTAAACAGCAGGGGTGAATTCCGGCCAGGATTTTTCAACAAACGCCAACTCGGAATAGGCGCCTTGCCATGTCATAAAGTTTGACATCCGCAACTCTCCGGCCGTGCGAATAATCAGGTCAGGATCAGGTTGATCGGCCGTATCCAGATGATTTGAAATGGTTTGCTCGGTGATATCGCCAAGCTCCAGAGACCCTTCCTGAACTCTAGAAACAATCTTACGGGTTGCCCGCACAAGATCATCGCGTCCACCGTAGTTTATAGCAACATTCAGCGTGATAAGCGTGTTGTCCTTGGTCAAATCTTCCAGCTTTTTCATCTGCTCGCGCAGGTCGGTCGCCAAGGGTGTCGGGTCACCTATGAAATTAACTTTGGTGTTTTTTTCGTTCAGTTCGACAAAATTGTTCTGCAAATAGCCACGAAACAGCTTCATCAGGCCTTCAACCTCGTGCGCGGCACGTTTCCAGTTTTCAGTCGAAAATGCATAAAGTGTAAGTGTCGTTACGCCCAACTCGGTGCTGGTCTTAACGATATCTTTTACCCGATTGGCCCCACGTTTGTGGCCCATCAGACGCGGCAAACCACGTTTGACCGCCCAGCGGCCATTGCCGTCCATGATTATACCAACGTGCACATCGCACTCCTTCAATCGCATTTAGGTAAATGACTAATATAAACGGGGTATTTTCTCAACCAACAATTGTAACTTCCCGTCCGCATAGGATATATTCCGCTACATATCGCTTCTTACTTTCAGGTTCAAAATGCGCGTTCTAATCACCGGAGGGGCCGGATACATCGGCACCCACACTATGTTAGAGGTTCTCGGTGCTGGCCACGAGGTGTGCGTAATCGACAACTTCTCCAACAGTTCGCCCGAAGCGTTGGAGCGTGTTAGGACCCTTTCGAACCGCAGCTTTACCTTCCACAAAACCGATCTGCGCGACCGCGAGGGGTTAACGACAAACCTAAAAGAATTTGATCCCGATGCCGTGATCCATTTTGGGGGCCTGAAAGCGGTTGGCGAGTCCGTCGAAATACCGTTGGAATACTATGAAAACAACGTCCAGGGCACCATCAATTTGTTGCAGGCGATGAAAGCCACGAATTGCAACAACATCGTGTTTTCCTCCAGCGCGACGGTTTACGGAGACCCGGATTTTCTACCCTTCACCGAAGACCACCCTCTGCGTCCCACCAGTCCTTACGGGCGCAACAAACTTCATATCGAGGAAATGTTGCGTGATCTGGCCACCGCCAATCCTGACTTCACCGCTGCCATTTTGCGCTACTTCAACCCCGTAGGGGCGCACGAAAGCGGGCGTATCGGCGAAGATCCTTTGGGGATTCCCAATAACCTTATGCCCATGATTGCCCAAGTCGCCATCGGGCGGCGGAAACAGGTCAAGGTGTTTGGCAACGACTATGAGACCGCGGACGGTACAGGTGTTCGGGATTATATCCACGTTAACGATCTAGCCCGCGCCCATCTTGCAGCGTTGGAATGGGCAGCCGCGAACAACGGCAGTCGTGCGTTCAACCTTGGCCTAGGGCAAGGCGTATCCGTTATGGAAATGATCGCCGCCTATGCCAAAGCTAGCGGTCGAGACGTGCCATATCAAATCAGCGGCAGGCGCGATGGCGACATTGCAATATTTTACGCCGATGCTACCCGTGCACAGGCTGAACTTGGCTGGAAGGCTGAATTCGGACTTACCGACATGTGTGCCTCTAGCTGGCATTGGCAAGACACCAACCCCCTCGGTTACAAAGCATAAGCTTGACGCCTAAGTTAAAAGTTAGTTACTAATAACTTATAACAAAAAGGGAGAGTGAAATGAATTCAGTAAAAGTAAGTTGGACGATAACGGCGATTTTGGCAGTGATGTTGGCCTTTGTCGGGTTCAAGTTTGTGACCGGTAGTGTCGAGCAAACAGACGATGGCAGAACCGCCATTCTACTAACCGCACCGGAAAAAGACATGATTCTGGGCGAGATGCGAACATTCCTTGAAGGCGTTCAAACCATCGTCGAGGCCATCGCTGAAGAAGACATGGAAACCGTCGCCGCTACCGCCACCAGCATCGGTATGGCCGCGACCGGTGGTGAACCCGCCCAATTAATCGCAAAACTTCCGTTAGATTTCAAATCATTAGGCATGGGCACGCATAAAGCGTTTGACGATCTCTCGATGGAAGCCTCCGATATGGGCAACTCGAAGATCGTTCTGGCTCAGCTTGGCGACCTAATGCTTCGATGCACTTCTTGTCATGAAGGCTATCGCTTCGATGTTGTAGCAGAGGACGGATAACACTATGTATTGTGATGACCCCGTTGTATTTGGGTCATCACAAGCCTTAAGGTCGAAAAATGACAGTCAGAACCAGAAAACCAGCTGCCGAGCGCAAAAAAGAAATCGTTGATACCGCGATCCGATTAGCTGCGGAGTGTGGTCCTGACCGACTAACGACTGAACGTCTGGCCACGGAAATCGGCATCTCGCAACCTGCGATCTTCCGACATTTCCCAGCCAAGTCTGACATATGGGAAGCGGTAGGCGATCGCATTTGCACCCTGATGACCGAAAGCAGCGATTTAGCCGAGTCGACTGGCCCCACAGATCGTCTTCGCAAAATGGTTGCCGCACAGCTCGCCTTTATAGAAACCACGCCAGCCGTCCCGGCGATCCTGTTTTCGCGTGAATTGCATTCTGAGAACGAGAAGCTACGCGCGTTTTTCGCTGGCCTAATGGCACAGCGGCAACAGAAGCTGGCCGAATTGTTCAAAAAGGGCATTAAGTCCGGCGAATTTAACCCGAACATTGACCCTGACAGTTCCGCTTATCTGGTGTTGGCATTAATTCAGGGCCTCGCAATGCGCTGGTCCCTGAACAATCGCGACTTCGATATTGTCGAGGCCGGAACCAAAATGCTGGACGTTCAAATTGTGGGTTTCGCGAACCGCTAAGCCACCAACTCTACAATATCCAACATGATCCTGTTCAGGTCGAAATCCTTCGGCGTGTAAATCCGTGCGATGCCCATTTCGGTTAACGCCGCGCAATCTTCATCAGGAATAATCCCGCCGACGATCACCGGAATTTCCAAACGAGCACCCTGCATTCGCTCCATCACTTCAGCAATCAGCGGCAGGTGGGACCCCGATAAAATCGACAACCCGACGATATGAACCTTCTCGTTCACTGCGGCCTCAACAATGGATTCGGGCGTCATGCGGATGCCCTCATAGGTCACTTTCATGCCGCAATCCCGCGCCCGAACAGCGATCTGCTCTGCGCCATTGGAATGTCCGTCTAACCCCGGCTTGCCTACAAGTAACCTAATCGGTGAACCCAGCTCACCAGCCACACGGCTAACCTCGGCCTGCACATTTTCTAAACCTTCAGTGGAATTCGACATCGCAGTGCCAACCCCTGTTGGCGCACGATATTCGCCAAACTCGCCCCGCATCGCCATACCCCACTCACCCGTGGTCACACCAGCTTTCGCGGCGACAATCGAGGCAGGCATGATATTCACACCAGCTTTCGCATCATCCCGCAATTGCGACAGCGCGGCCATAACCGCCGCGTCATCTCGCAAATCACGCCATGCATTCAGGCTATCAATCTGTTCCTGCTCCACCTTCGGATCAACAACCATGATCCCGCCTTCACCAGACGTAAGGGGGCTTTCCTCGCCGTTTTGGAACTTATTCACGCCAACAACGGTGGTTTCCCCCGCCTCGATCCGCCCGATGCGGGCTGAATTGGACATCACCAGTTGCGTCTTCATGTATTCAATCGCCGAAACCGCCCCACCCATCTGGTCGATGTGCTCGATCTCCAACCGCGCGCCTGTTTTCAGTTCTTCAACCTTGCGATCAACCGCCGGATTTTCATCAAACAGATCATCAAACTCCAACAAGTCGGTTTCATACGCCATAATCTGCTGCATCCGCAGCGACCATTGCTGATCCCAAGGACGCGGCAAACCCAACGCTTCGTTCCATGCAGGCAATTGCACCGCCCGCGCCCGCGCCTTTTTGGAAAGGGTGACGGCCAGCATTTCGATCAAGATACGATAGACGTTATTCTCGGGTTGCTGTTCCGTAAGACCAAGGCTGTTAACTTGCACCCCATACCGAAACCTGCGCTGCTTGGCATCGGCCACACCGTAGCGATCACGACAAATTTCATCCCACAGGTCCACGAAGGCGCGCATTTTGCACATCTCGGTCACAAAGCGGGTACCCGCATTCACAAAAAACGATATGCGCGCAACCACCTTCGGAAAATCCTCCGCCGGAACCTGTCCGCGCACCTGATCCAGAACCGCTATCGCCGTTGTTAAGGCAAAGGCCAGTTCCTGCTCAGGCGTAGCACCCGCTTCTTGCAGGTGGTAAGAGCACACGTTCATCGGGTTCCATTTTGGCACAGACGTATAACAATATTCCGCCACATCCCCGATCAGTTTCAAACTGGCCTCGGGCGGAAATACATATGTCCCGCGACTTAGGTATTCCTTGATAATGTCGTTCTGAACTGTCCCCTGAAGCCCAGCGACATCCGCCCCTTGCTCCTCGGCCACGGCGATATACAGCGACAGCATCCACGCCGCAGTCGCGTTAATCGTCATAGATGTATTCATTTGTTCCAGCGGAATATCCGCGAACAACGCCCGCATGTCACCTAGATGGCTGATCGGCACGCCAACCTTGCCAACTTCGCCTCGCGATAGAATGTGATCGCTGTCATAGCCGGTTTGGGTGGGCAAATCGAATGCCACAGAAAGCCCAGTCTGACCTTTCGCCAAGTTCGACCGATAAAGCGCATTAGACGCCGCCGCTGTCGAGTGCCCTGCATAAGTACGGAACAGCCATGGCCGATCTTTGGTTGCTTGCGTCACGTGCGTCTCCAAATCCATATTGCGTTGCAGCATAGATTTACAAGGCTAAGATAATTACGCAAGAGGAAAGTTTACCGGAACAATGTTACGTGACAACTTTTCCAAAATAAAAGGCGACCCGAAAGCCGCCCTTTTATTCGTACTAAAAATTGATTTTTAGTTATACGTGAAAGTCGGAATTTCACAGACGTTGATACCGTTGGAGACAACCTCGTCACCATCACTGAAGACAGCCTTGAAGTCGAAGACGCAATAGCCGGAACCATCGTCGAAGTTGATGTTAATGGAATCGTAACCACCCAGAACGTCGTAGCCCAGGATATCCTCTTCCCAACTCGTCCGGCCTTTGTTGGAGCCATAAAACTCCACCATCACATAGCCGGTCTGGTTGACGATTGTCACAACCCGGTTCAGCGCCGCCGCCGGAAGCGCAAACGTTGCTGACAAAATTCCAGCAGCAGTAATCGCCGTTAATATTTGCTTAAGTCGCATCAATATACCTTTTATCCCAATGTTTCGTTACCGCCACAAAACCAAGGCCGTCGTATTTTGATTCTATGGTCAGACGCCATAGTCCCTATTTTTATGGCATAATTATGACGTCACACCACCTTCGCACGTTTCAACCACCCCTCCGACTGGACCTGCCCGACGTTTCCTGCAAAGCTGTGCCGCATGAACAACGTAGTAGAAATCCCCGTCTGGTTATTGGTACTTGGCGGCATCCTCGCCGCTATCGGAATTCTCGACCGGCTGTTAATGCCCTCCGTCCGTTGGTACCTTCGCCGCCGCCTAAACCGTGTGATCGACAGCCTTAATGACCGCCTGCAATTGTCCATTCAGCCGTTCAAACTGACGCGCCGCAAGACCATGATCGACCGATTGATTCACGACCCCAAAGTCATGGAAGCCATAGCCGAGCATACAATCGCTGAAAATATGCCACCGGAAGTCGCCGCCAAAATGGCTGAGCGATACGCCCGCGAGATCGTCCCGTCGTTCTCGGCTTCCACCTACTTTGGTTTCGCAATTCGCGTATCACGGTTGCTGTCCAAGGCTATGTATCGTGTGCGGATCGGCTTTATCGACGACCAAGCGTTACGAAGCGTCGATCCGAATGCCACCGTTATCTTCGTAATGAATCACCGTTCCAATATGGACTATGTGCTGGTTACATACCTCGTCGCCGAACGCTCTGCGCTGTCTTACGCCGTAGGGGAATGGGCGCGGGTCTGGCCGTTGCAACAGCTTATCCGCGCGATGGGTGGCTATTTCATCCGCCGTAAATCCCGCAACCAACTTTATCGCAAAGTGCTGGCCCGCTATGTGCAACTGGCTACCGATGGCGGTGTTACTCAGGCAATATTCCCCGAAGGCGGCCTTTCCCGCGATGGTCTGCTACGGGAACCAAAGCTGGGCCTCCTCAGCTATATCCTTGGCGATTTCGACGCCGAGACATCGCGAAACGTCGTCTTCGTCCCCGTCGGCTTGAACTACGACCGCGTGCTCGAGGACCGCGTCCTGACCGCTCCAACCGAGGATGGCAAACGTAAATTCCGTTTCCAGCCCGGCACCTTTATCCGCTTCATGGTACGCCAAACATGGTTGCGTTTAACCGGCAAATTTTACCGCAACGGCTACGCCTGCGTCAGCTTCGGCCGCCCCGTCTCGCTAACCGAATACATGGCCACGCACGAACCAGCCGAAATGCCCGAAGTGATTGAAAACCTCGGCGCGGAGCTAATGGACCGTATCGGCCACGTCGTCCCCGTCCTGCCTGTATCGCTGGTCTCAACCGTATTGCTTCGGGCCGATCGCCCCATCAGCATGTTGGAGCTAAAATCCAGATGCCACCAGACATGGCAGCTCCTATCGGCGCGCGGTATCTACAGCCACATCCCCCACGAAGACGAAGACTACGCCGTAGAAGTCGGCCTTCGGATGTTGACGCTGCGCCATATGGTGACGGAGGAAGGCGGAAAATTTGCACTCGCCCCTGAACATGCCCATGTCGTCAAATTCTATGCAAATGCGATTGCGCATCACTTTGAGTCGGATCAGCTAGCAATCTCGACAACTTAAGCAATATAAGTACAATATTCGCGCCCATTGTGTAACAATATGTCCGCTGCACCGCACAATTTAGGTATTGTGCACTCTCGCGTTTAATGTAATGACGTATGCATGTGCCATAGCGCAACTATATTACAACGCCAACACTCATGAGGCCCACAATGTCCACTGCCCCTCTCAAAGACCTATACGAAATCGGACAAATCCCGCCGCTTGGCCATGTGCCAAAGGAAATGTATGGCTGGGCCATCCGGCGTGATCGTCATGGTGAGCCTGACAAAGCGATGCAGCTCGAGGTTATCGAAACGCCCGAAATCGACAGCCACGAAGTTCTGATTTTAGTTATGGCGGCAGGCGTTAACTATAATGGCGTGTGGGCTGGCCTTGGGACCCCGATTTCACCTTTCGATGTACACGGTGCGGACTTCCACATCGCAGGTTCCGACGCGTCCGGCATCATCTGGAAAGTTGGCGACAAAGTTAAACGCTGGAAAGTCGGCGACGAAGTTGTGGTTCACTGTAACCAAGACGACGGTGATGATGAAGAATGCAACGGCGGCGACCCGATGTTCTCCTCAAGCCAACGCATTTGGGGATACGAAACCCCTGACGGCTCCTTCGCGCAGTTCACGCGCGTGCAAGCCCAACAGTTAATGCGCCGCCCACAGCACCTGACTTGGGAAGAAAGCGCGTGTTACACGCTAACGCTTGCCACTGCCTATCGCATGCTGTTCGGCCATCGCCCACACACGCTGAAACCCGGCCAAAACGTATTGGTATGGGGCGCTTCCGGTGGCCTCGGCTCCTTCGCGATCCAACTTATCAATACCGCAGGTGCAAACGCGATCGGCGTGATTTCGGACGAAGACAAACGCGAATTTGTATTAGGATTGGGCGCCAAAGGCGTGATTAACCGCAAAGATTTCAACTGCTGGGGCCAGATGCCCACCGTGAACACCCCCGAATACAAAGAATGGTTCGGCGAGGTCCGCAAGTTCGGCAAAGCCATCTGGGATATCACCGGCAAAGGCAACAACGTCGACATGGTGTTCGAACACCCGGGCGAAGCAACTTTCCCCGCCTCAGTCTTCGTTTGCAAAAAGGGCGGCATGATCGTTATCTGTGCAGGCACGACAGGTTACAACCTGACCATGGACGCGCGCTACTTGTGGATGCACCAAAAACGCGTTCAAGGCAGCCACTTCGCTAACCTCAAGCAGGCCAGCTCTGCCAACCAGTTGATGTTGGAACGCCGTCTTGACCCTTCCATGTCCGAAGTATTCCCGTGGGCCGAGATCCCCGATGCCCATATGAAAATGCTCAGGAACGAGCATAAACCGGGCAACATGGCCGTCTTGGTAAGTGCACCAACGACCGGGCTGCGCACACTCGAAGACGCAATCGAGCTGGGATCCACCTGATTCCTTCCCAAACCCGCTTTTCGCCATTTGGATAGGTGTCGGATAGCGGACACAAGCCATACACTCATATATATCAGTAGGTTAACTTCATTACCCTCCCCATAATTGGGGAGGGCGAATTGGCGAGTAGTATCGAATCGTATTATTCGTGAAGCTTAATGCATTAACGTATTTACAACCTATACGAGTATTGCTATGACAAACGAGTGGATGATTGATGTACTGTCTGACCTACGGAATTTTGCTGCAAAGCAAGCCATGTTGGAATTAGCAGAACACCTCGACGACGCTATTCTTGTGGCCGCCGTAGAGATCCGCAATTTGGATAGGGGTCAGGCAGTAAGTGTAGGGGTTAATGACGCGAAAGCTGGAAACATTTCTGGAACGGTTGGAAACAACCAATACAGTTGACGACTTATCATCGCTAGCAGACATCCTGCGCGACACCTACGATGTCAAAAACATGTCCTATCTGGCGACCAACCTGAACGGCCTGCCCTTCGTATCTTCAACCTACGATCTGGAATGGGCGCAGCATTACGAAGACCAAGGATACATGCTTATCGACCCCGTCGTGCGCGGGGCGTTGTTGCAATTTAACCCCCTCGATTGGAAACGTCTGGATTGGTCCAGTAAACGCACGCGCGAGTTTTTCAACGAAGCTGTGGATTTCGGCGTCGGGCGGCAGGGCTACACCGTGCCTATCCGTGGGCCCAACGGGCAAGCCGCCATCTTTGCCATTAACCACGACAGCAACGACCCCGGGTGGGAACGATATATCGGGGAGCACGCCCATGATTTCATGTTGATTTCTCACTACTTCCACCAAAAGGCGTTGGCCGCCACCCACACAACCGAACCGATAGAAGGGCGCGACCTGTCACCACGCGAACTCGACGTCCTCAAATATCTTGGCATCGGATTAAGTCGCGGCAAGGTCGCAGAAATCCTCAAAATATCAGAGCATACCTTGCGAGTTTACGTGGATTCCGCCCGCTACAAGCTCGGTGCGTTGAACACCACGCACGCCGTCGCAATCGCACTCGCCCGTGGTGTGATAGCCGTCTAGGCTGTTGCGTTAACCATTAAAGCTGCGCCCGTTCGACGAGTGTTAACCAATCCCGAAGTACTTCTGTTTGAAACCAAACCGAACGGAGCCAGCTTTGATCAAATACATATACGCCGACCAGCTAGACAACTTCCCGATCCTCAAAGACACCATGTTCAAGGATCGCGCCGGACAGTTCAAAATCCGACACGGCTGGGATGTCACCGTCGATGAAAACGGCTACGAGATCGACGACTACGATGCGATGAACCCGCTTTATGCGATTTGGGAAGCACCCGATGGAACCCATGGCGGCTCCATCCGCGTTTTGCCGACTGTGGGTCAAACGATGGTTAACGACCATTTCAGCGACCTTGCTGGCATCAAAATCACTAGCCCCACGATCTGGGAATGCACCCGTTTTTGCATATCTCCACGCCTATCCGAGGGCCAAAGCAAAGTCGCCGCCTCATTAATACTGGCAGGCTGCGAGCTGGGCGTCCGCTTCGGTCTCGATAGCTCCATCGGTGTCGTATATTCGCACACCTTGTCAATCTACCGTCGCATTGGCTGGATTCCCGACGTGATTGGCACCAGCGGCGAAGGGCGCGAAGAAATTTCCGTCTGCCTCTGGCCAATCAATGCAACGGTTAAGGCCAACATCTGCCGCAAGTCCAAAATTGCGCCGGAATTGGTTGAATACTGGTTCGACCAATCCTTCCCGGATAACTCGTTCATCCCCGTCGCAATCGCCGCCTAAGGCTGGCCACTGCTGCCGTGTCGGGTTAGAATATCCCAAAAAACAGGGCAGCAGGACCACATGAAATTTTCAGAAGACCAAGCGCAGGCATTCGACGCAATCACCGCCGTTTTAAAAGACGCTGGCGTCGATTTGGAGAACAGTTCGGTTCTGCCCACAAGCACCGA
This sequence comes from uncultured Rhodobacterales bacterium, assembly GCA_937901055.1. Lineage (GTDB taxonomy): Bacteria > Pseudomonadota > Alphaproteobacteria > Rhodobacterales > Rhodobacteraceae > NORP23. The sequence goes on along the minus strand of CALCGO010000346.1, from coordinate 4,328 downwards.
CGAAACGCGCGTTCTCGCGGTGCTGGGCAAGGCCGGTTCCGGCAAAACCATGCTGCTGGCCAAATTGGTAGATGCGCTGAACGATGCTGGCGTCGAAACGATCTCGCCTGATTTTGAAAGCACGAAGCGTAAAGATAAGCGTTCGCTTGCGATCCTTGCGCCGACCAACAAAGCGGCCAGTGTTTTACGCAGCCACGGTGTGCCAGCGACCACCATACACCGCATTATTTACACGCCCGTTTACGACCCCGAATATGAAAAAATCGCCGAATGGCTAGAGGGTGCCGAAGAACGCCCTGATGTCGAGGGTTTGACAGATGCCGCTCTTGACCGCGCCATGGCGTTTTACAAGCTCCACAAATCCATCCCTGGTGCATTGGCCGCGGCAGGTTTGCGCGGCTCTGACTTCATCACCGGCTGGTCACGCCGCGACGACCCCCTCGACATCGGGTTTATAGACGAATCCTCGATGATCGACGACAAGCAACTCGATGATCTAAGGGAGATTTTTTCAACCCTGATCATGTTTGGCGACCCTGCCCAGCTTGCGCCTGTCGGGCAATCCGGCAACATGAGTTTCGATAAACTGCCCGAAGACAAAAAGCTGACCCTGCATCGCATTCACCGTCAAGAAGCAGGCAACCCGATCCTTGATTTGGCACACGCTCTTGGCGACCCGAAACTGGATTTCCCCGAATTCGAACGTATGGTTGAAGCTGCTGCCGCTAAAGACGACCGTGTGGTGGTCACCCCCCGCGTCGATGCAACGCTAATGGCGCGCTCCCCCGTTCTGGTTTGGCGAAACGCCACCCGTATCCGCCTGATCCATGCCTTCAGGACAGCCTATGACGCCCCCGAAGACTCGCTGCTTTCTGGTGAACCGTTAATCTGCGACGGCATCGAATTGCCGATCAAACACCGCAAGAAACGCATCGACCTTGAAGCGCGCGGCTTAATCAAAGGCGCTCAAACCATCTACCTTGGGCCGGGTCGCAAGGCGGGGTTCTCTCGTCTGCACGTACTTGGGGCCGTTGACCCCCGCGTTAACGCTGCCACCATCATCCAGATCGAAGCACCCGACCGCGAAGAACCCTTCATTCCGTCAGCCGCGCGCATGGGGGCAACCTTCCTGCACGGCGCGGCGGTCACCATTCACAAAGCGCAAGGGTCCCAATGGCCCGAAGTGCAATTGTTCGCACCAGACATCTACGCGGCCTACCGATCAGGCAGGTCCGAAGCAGGGATAGCAGTGTGGAAAAGGTTGGCTTACGTGGCCATTACACGGGCAGAAACGCGACTGCGTTGGGTTACCCGATATATGTTGGCCCGCCCAACAGAACCGCTGGGCATCGCCGATCTTGATACTCCGATCCCACCGATGGAATTGACGGGATCGGAAGATTAATCAGCCGCGAATACGGCGGAATATTTCAGACGCTGTCCAGCCTGCCAAAAGCGCTACGGCCAACGACAGCAAGCCATAGATGAATGCCTGTTCGTGGGCCAAGTCGTACAACCATTTTTCGGCCCCGGTTTTGCGCACAGTAATCGTCGAAGTGGAGGTGCTGATAACCTGCAAATCCCGAACCAACATGGTTTTCACGGTGTACTCCCCTTCCACCACGTTCACAGGCATCGCCAGCTTGGTGGTGAATAGGGTTTCTTCCGTCAACGTTACCGGTGTGACTTCGGTTGCATAAGTCCCGTCTTTCTGGTGGATACGTATCACCGCCTCGCGAAACTCTTCATCTTCGGGGTTGGCGACACGCACCGCATAGTCCAACCCAAGATTACGCAACGAACGTTCGCTGTCCGTGACCAATTGCTCAAGCGGTCCAGTGGCCGCGATGGAATAGTAGCTTGGCGCACGATCCATTTCGACGGAATCTGCGTTCACCCAGATGATGACTTTCCGTTCTTTTTGACGCACCAACGTTTCGGTCGGTGGACCGGAAACCTCGATGATAACATCAAGCTGACCCGCACTTGCGTTAACGGGTGCATCTCGCTTGATCGCTCCGAACAGGAAAATTTCGGAACCATCAAAGGTTGCCGTAATGGACACCCCATCTTGGCTCAACTCGGAAACCACGGTTTCCTGCGCGCTTGCAATCGTTGCAGCAAACAGGCCGATGATCAGGAAAATAATCCGCATATCAGTGACCCCCTGCGCCAATAGAGAACAGCTCGGATGGTGTCAGAACCAGATCAAGACCCAGTTTCAAACAAACACCCAACACCATGATCGCCAACAAGATACGCAGCTGTTCGGCTTTCATCTTAACGCCAATCCGCGTCCCGATTTGCGCACCAACAACGCCGCCAATTAGCAGCAGAAGCGCCAGCACCGCATCAACCGTATAGTTCTGCGTCGCGTGCATCATTGTCGTAAACGCGGTCACAAAAATAATCTGGAACAATGACGTTCCGATAACCACTTTCGTTGGCATTCCCAACACATAAATCATTGCAGGCACCATGATGAACCCGCCGCCGACACCCATGATCGCGGCCAGAACACCAACCAGCGCACCAACCACAAACGGTGGGATTGCCGAAATGTAAAGGTTCGAAGTACGGAACCGCATCTTCAGCGGCAACCCGTGAATCCATGTATGACGTTTGATTTTCTTGGGTGGCGCCGACTTCTTGGAACGACGGATCGCGCCAAGACTCTCGATAAACATCAGGCTACCGATCATACCAAGGAAAACCACGTAAGACAGCGTGATCAGCAAATCGACTTGCCCGATTTCCTTGAGGTATTTGAAAACCTGCACACCAACCGCCGCACCGAGCAATCCGCCCAGCAACAGAACCGTGCCCATCTTGAAATCAACCGTACGCTTTTTCACATGCGCCAAGACGCCGGAAAATGAAGATGCCACAATCTGGTTTGCTTCCGTCGCAACGGCCACAGCCGGAGGAATGCCGATAAAAAACAGCAAAGGAGTCATCAAGAAGCCGCCGCCAACGCCGAACATGCCGGACAGAATGCCAACTAGCCCGCCGAGTCCAATCAACAGGAATATATTCACCGACATTTCGGCAATAGGGAGATAAATTTGCATGGGTTCACCTAAGAAGAGGTTGTGTGCACATCCTCTACAGCAAACCCATTACACAACGCTAGCGCTCAACTGCGACAAATCGGAGCGTTTCTACATTTATATGCCAATTAACGCATATAAGTGATCACCGCTCCTTCACATATGGCTCGCCACCAGCAGCTGGCGGTATCGCTTTACCGATAAAGCCTGCGAGAATCACCACGGTCAGGATGTAAGGCAATGCCTGCATAAACTGCACGGGCACCACGAAAGCCCCCAAATCAATGCTCTGATACCGGTTGCCGATGGCCTCAAGGAAGCCGAACAACAGACACGCAAACAGTGCTGATTTTGGTTGCCACTTCGCAAAGATCAACGCGGCCAGCGCGATGAAACCTTTACCTGCGCTCATATCCTTAACGAAACCCGCCGCCGATGTGCCAAGGCTAAGGTACGCCCCCGCCAATCCACACAGCAGACCCGCAATCAGAACTGCCATATACCGTTGTCGAACAACCGAGATACCCGCCGTATCAACCGCCCCGGGGTTTTCCCCGACCGCGCGAAGGCGAAGGCCAAAACGGGTGCGGAACAACAGCCACCATGTCAGCGGTACAGCACCTATTGCCATATAAACCAGTATGTTATGACCGGAAATCAGGTCAAAATAGATCGGCCCAAGCACCGGCACACCTTGCAACGTTTCTGCAAACGGCAAGGTAATCGCCTCAAACCGCTGCGCCCCGCGCAGGCTTGGTGTTTGCCCACCAGAATGGAACCAGTATTGCCCGATCAAAACCGTGGACCCTGCCGCAAAGAAGTTAATCGCGACACCGGAAATCAATTGGTTGCCGCGCAATGTTATTGACGCAAACCCGTGGATCATCGCCAGCACAATAGAAACTGCAATCGCTGCTGCCGCACCCATCCATGCCATGCCCCAAGTCATGCCCAAGCCACCCTCGGCCACCGGCATACCGGCATAAGCGGACATCGCACCAGCCGCGAATGCGCCAGCCAGCATCTTGCCCTCAAGCCCGATATCGAAAATACCGGAACGCTCGGAATATAGGCCGGCCAAGCAAGCCAACAGCAGTGGTGCTGAAAGCCGAACAGCGGAATCGAGCAACTGAAGTATTGTATCGAAGTCCATTACGCAGCCCCCTTATTGAACCGCACGAACATGCGTTCGACCGGAATTCTAACCATATTCTCAAGGCTACCCACGAACATGATGACGAGGGCCTGAATAACCACAATCATCTCGCGCGGGATACC